>DASSLB010000253.1:0-3456 GCA_035689945.1 Gaiellaceae bacterium
TACGGCGGAGGGGTCGAGGACCTGTCCGAGCAGAAGCAGATCGCGTCAATCGTCGAGAAGCTCTACCGCGCCTTTGTCGAGTACGACGCGATGCTCTGCGAGATCAACCCGCTCATCGTCACGCCCGACGGCGAGGTGAAGGCGCTCGACTCGAAGTTCACCGTCGACGACAGCGGGCTCTTTCGCCATCCCGACGTCGCCGAGTGGCGCGACCCGACCGCCGCCGATCCGATCGAGACGTTTGCGCGCGAGAAGGACGTCACCTACGTGAAGCTCGACGGGAACGTCGGCGTGCTGGCGAACGGCGCGGGTCTCGGGATGTCGACGGTCGACGTCGTCGCGCATGCCGGCGGGCGCCCGGCGAACTTCTGCGACCTCGGGGGCGGCGGCAGTGCCGAGGGTGTGGTCGATGCGCTCGAGGTCATCACGCGCGACGAGCAGGTTCGCTCGATCTTCTTCAACATCTTCGGCGGGATCACGCGCTGCGACGAGGTCGCGCGCGGGATCCTCGCGGCGCTCGACCAGCTCGACATGTCCCGCTATCCGATCGTCGTGCGGCTCGACGGGACGAACGCCGAGGAGGGGCGGCAGATCCTCGCCGACGCGGGGCGCGAGAACATCCATCCCGAGGCGACGATGCTCGAAGGAGCGCGGCGCGCGGTGGAGCTGGCGGGAGCAGCGTGAGCGATCTCTGGAGCGATCGGGCCCAGGCATACCGCGACAGCGCGACGCATGCGGCCGGAGACGACCTCGACCTCGTCGTCGAGTGGTGCGAGCCGGGCCCGGGCGTGACGGTGCTCGACGTCGCGACCGGGGGAGGCCACGTTGCGCGGCGCCTGCGGGACGTCGGCGCGCAGGTCGTCACCGTGGATGCGGCGCCAGGCATGGAGCCGGACGTGATCGCGCCCGCCGACCATCTCCCGTTTGCCGACGCGAGCTTCGACGCCGTGACCTGCCGCATCGCAGCGCATCACTTCCCCGACGTGCTCGCGGCGGTGCGCGAGATGGCGCGCGTTGCGCGAGACCGCGTTGTGATCTGCGACAACACCTTCACGAGCGAGTCCGCCGAGGAGGCAGATCGGATCCGCGATCCGAGCCACGTGCGCAACTACGGCGTCGCCGAGTGGCACAGCTTCTTCGAGCTCGCCGAGCTCGAGGTCGCGGACGAAGTGTCCCTGCTGCGCGACACCAACTTCGAGGACTGGCTCGACCGGACGGAGACGCCCGCGGGTGACCGCGAGCGCGTCCGCGAGTTGCTCGAGGGCCGCATCCATGGCGGCCGTCTCGACCTGCCCACTGTCGTGCTCAAGGGACTCAAGGCAGCCTCCTGATGGCGATCATCCTCGACAACGACACGCGCCTCGTCGTTGCCGGTTTGACCGGCTCGGAGGGCCGCTTTCATGGCCTGCGCAACCGCGCTTACGGCACGAAGCTCGTCGCCGGTGTCACGCCAGGCAAGGGCGGCCAGGACGTCGAGGGCGTTCCGGTCTTCGACACCGTCGCGGAGGCGGTCGACGAGGCGGGCGCGAACACGTCGCTCATCTTCGTTCCGGCGCGCTTCGCCGTGGACGCGATCTACGAGGCGGTCGACGCAGGCATCGCGACCGTGATCTGCATCACCGAGCACATCCCGGCCCACGACATGCTGCGCGCGTACACGTACTTCCGCGGCAAGGGCACCACGATGATCGGCCCGAACTGTCCGGGCGTGCTCTCGCCCGGCAAGGCCAACGCGGGGATCATTCCGGCCGAGATCTTCAGCGAGGGGAGCGTGGGGCTCGTCTCACGCTCGGGCACGCTCACCTACCAGATCGGCCATGAGCTGACGCAGCTCGGTCTCGGCAACTCGACGATCGTCGGCATCGGTGGGGACCCGGTCGTCGGCTCCTCGTTCGTCGACGTGATCGCATCCTTCGAGACCGACGAGCAGACGGAGCTGATCGTGCTCGTGGGCGAGATCGGCGGCGACGAGGAGGAGAAGGCCGCCGCCTACGTCGCGGAGCACGTGACGAAGCCTGTGCTCGCTTACATCGCGGGCTTCTCGGCTCCGCCCGGCAAGACGATGGGCCACGCAGGCGCGATCATCTCGGGCTCCTCCGGCACCGCCCAGGGGAAGAAGGAGGCGCTCGAGGCCCGCGGGATCGCCGTCGGCACCACGCGGACCGAGGTCGCGCAGATGGTGGCCGAGCGCATGAAGTAATAGCCTCGTGGCGTGAGCGCTTGCGCCGCGTGCGGCCACGAGATTCCTGAGGGCGCCAAGTTCTGTCCGGAGTGCGGGGCATCCGCGGTACCCGCCGCGGCGCCGCGCGAACAGCGCAAGACGGTCACCGTGCTCTTCTGCGACGTGGCCGGGTCGACCGAGCTCGGCTCCTCGACCGACCCCGAGGCGCTGCGCGCGCACCTCGCCCGGTACTTCGAGCGCATGAAGGAGATCGTCGAGCGCCATGGGGGCACGGTCGAGAAGTTCATCGGCGACGCGGTCATGGCGGTGTTCGGCGTTCCGGTGGTGCACGAGGACGACGCACTCCGCGCCTGCCGGGCCGCGATCGAGATGCGCGACGCTCTCCCCGAGCTCGGGATCCGTGGCCGCATCGGCGTCAACACCGGCGAGGTCGTCACCGGTACCGAGGAGCGCCTGGCAACCGGCGACGCGGTGAACGTGGCGGCTCGGCTTGAGCAGGCGGCCGAGCCCGGAGACGTGCTGGTCGGCGCCGAGACCGTCCGGCTCGTGCGCGGCGCGGTCGAGCTCGGAGGCGAGCGAATGCTCGAGCTGAAGGGAAAGTCGGAGCCGGTCGCCGCCTTCCCTCTTCTCGCAGCCTCAGGCGAAGCGCAGCGGCGTTTCGACACTCCGATCGTCGGCCGCGAGCGCGAGCGGCGCGCCCTCGACGACGCCTGGGAGCGAGTGCGCTCCGAGCGCGCGTGCCATCTGTTCACGATTCTCGGCTCCGCGGGGGTCGGCAAGTCGCGCCTCACGGCCGAGTTCGTGGGCGCGCTCGCAGACGTTCCGATCCTTCGCGGCCGCTGCCTCTCGTACGGCGAGGGGATCACGTACTGGCCGCTCGTCGAAGCAGTGCTTCAGCTGGGACGCCGGCCTTCTGATTCTCGCGCCGCTGCGGCGATCGCTTCGCTGCTCGGCGAGACCGATGAGCCCGCAAGTGCGGACGAGATCGCGTGGGCCTTCCGCAAGCTACTCGAGGAATCCGCACCGGTCGTCTGCGTCTTCGACGACTTGCACTGGGCCGAGCCGACGTTCCTCGACCTCATCGATCACGTAGCCGACTGGAGCCGCGACGCACCGATCCTGCTCATCTGCATCGCCCGGCCGGAGCTCCTCGACCGCCGCCCGACGTGGGCCGGCGGGAAGCTCAACGCGACGACGGTGCTGCTCGAGCCGCTCACGGCGGACGAGACGGACGAGCTGATTGAGCGGCTGCTCGGGGATTCTGCGCTGGCGGA
>DASSLB010000254.1:0-2163 GCA_035689945.1 Gaiellaceae bacterium
GCCCGGATTGCAACGAGTGGGCCGGCGGCCGAATCGGCTCGGGCTATGCGGCCCAGGGCAACATCCTCGTAGGCGAGGAGACGGTCGCGGCCTTGGCGAGCACGTTCGAGCAAAATGCGCACCTACCACTCGTGCAACGGCTGCTCGATTGCCTCACAGCGGCGCAGGCGGCGGGCGGCGATCGCCGCGGCCAGCAGTCGGCCGCAGTCCTCGTGATGCAGCGGAACGGCGGCTATGCGGGCCTGTCCGATTCCCTCGTCGACCTTCGCGTCGACGACCACGAACGGCCGATCGAAGAGCTGCGCCGCATCTACGGGATCCACCGGCGGCTGTTCGAGGTCAGCCCGCGCGAGGATTGGTTGCCCCTCGAAGGGGATCTGCGTGCGGAGGTCGAGCAGAGGCTCGGCCGGCTCGGCCACCACTCGCTCGACGGCTGGGCCGCGGTCGAGAACCTCGAGGAGCGCGTGGACGGTGCAGACGCGATCGATCCCGTCGTCCTCGAGGCTTTGCGGGAGGCGAGCTCGTGAACGACGGCTACACGATCCTCACGCTCGACGAGGTCGAGACCGCTTCTCACCGCGGCAGCAACCTGATCCCGGTTCGGTACGTGCTCGGCTTCCAGCCCGCCGGGGTGAACGCGTGGATCGCCGATGCCGGTCGGCAGCTCATCCCGCCACACGAGGAGGACAGCGGCAACGAGGAGCTCTACGTCGTTGTTCGTGGCCGTGCGAGGTTCACGGTCGGGGAGGAGACGGCCGATGCGCCGGCCGGATCGTTCGTCTTCGTGCCGGCCGAGGTGCACCGCACCGCCGCTGCGGAGGAGAACGGCACGATCGTCTTCGCCGTCGGCGGCACGGTCGGCGAGGCGTTCAACGCCGGCGGCTGGGACTCGTTCGCCCTCGCGGACACATACCGGCAGGCGGGCCGCTACGACGAGGGCCGCGCGATCATGGAGCAGCTGATCGCGGAAAAGCCCGGCTACTGGGCGACGACGTACAACGCGGGCTGCTTCGAAGCGCTCGCGGGCAACGCAGACGCCGCCTTCGAGCATCTGCGGCGCGCCAAGGAGCTCGATGCCGAGGGCGACTCGTCGCAGTACTTCCGCGAGGACACCGATCTCGATCCGATCCGCGACGACCCACGCTTCCAGGAGCTGCTGGGATGAACCTCGTGCACATCGATGAGCTCGACGCCATCGAGATGCCCGACGGCTTCGTCTGGCGTCCCGTGCGCAAGCACTTCGGGATCCGGGCCTTCGGCGCCAACGCGTACACGCCAGGAGCGAGCGGCCGGGTGATCGAGGAGCACACCGAGCGGATCCTGTTGCACGAGGAGATCTACCTCGTCCTCCGGGGACGCGTCCGCTTCACAGTCGGCGACGAGGAGCACGAGCTCGGCCAGGGTCAGCTCGTCTTCCTTCGTGACCCGACGCTCAAGCGCGGCGCGGTGGCGGTCACCGACGACGCAGCCGTGCTCGCGATCGGAGGCAAGCCCGGCGAGCCGCATGAGATCTCGGCGTGGGAGTACACGTTCGCCGCCTCCCCCGACCTCCGGGCAGGCCGCTACGACGACGCGAGACGGCTCCTGCGCGAAGGGCTGGAAGCAAAGCCGGGGAGCCCGGCGATCCTCTACGACCTCGCCTGCGTCGAGGCGCTCGCCGGGGACACCGACAAGGCACTCGAGCTCCTGAACGAGTCCATCGCCAAGAACGAGCGTTTCCGCGAGTACGCGCAGACAGACGGGGACTTCGCCTCGATCCGCGACGACCCGCGCTTCCCGTCCTTGTAACAGACTGTTACTAGTTGCTTCGGACGCGCAGGAAGCTCCAGCAGTTCATAGGCACTCGCGGTCCTGTCCTTCCTTGTAACAGACTGTTACTAGGAATCGCCGGGCAAGCGGACGCCTGCCGCGAGTTCGCGGAGCGCCGGAACCGGGTCTGCCTCCGGCTGGGCGACGAGCAGCACCGCGCCGTGGCCCTCTTCGCGCACGAGCGAGTCGACGAGCAGTTGCAACCCGATTGCGAGCGCGAAGGCCTTGTGCGCCCGCTCGCCCCCGAAGGGGACGAGCTCCCCCTCCTCCGCTAGTCCAGCGACGACATCACCCCATGTCACGGCTCCCATGGAGACGTCGACGACGATCGGGTCACCGCCGCTGCTCGGGATC
>DASSLB010000255.1:0-5122 GCA_035689945.1 Gaiellaceae bacterium
CCGCAGCTCCGCGTCGGTGAGCAGACGCCGGTGCGACGGGTCGCGGACGGTCTCGAACTCGTGCAACGCGGCGGCCTCGGCCGGTTCGTCGGGAGCGAGCTGGTCGACGACGAGCACGTGACCGCCCCTCTTCGTCACCCGAGCCAGCTCGGCGACGACAAGATCGGGACGCACCACGTGATGAAGCGTGCGGTGTGTGCCGGCGAGGTCGAAGCTGCCGTCGAGGAACGGGAGCGCCGTTCCGTCTCCCGCGACGAACTCGGTGTTCGGCGCTGCTCGCTGGCGCGCAAGCTCCAGGAGCTCCGGCACCGGGTCGAGCCCGACGACCTCTCGCACGAACGGTGCGAGGGCCAGCGCCAACGCGCCGGCGCCGGTGCCGACGTCGAGCGCGCGTTCCTCGCCGGTCGGCTGGACGAAATCGCCTACCTCCTCCGCGAGGCGCGCGGCGCGGGCGTCCTGCCGCGCCGCGACGCGCTCCGCCGTGCGCGCGAAGCGGTCAGTCACGGACGATGCGCCGGGCGCGGACAGCACCCGCATTGATCCCACACGCGATTTCGTAGCCGATCGTGTCGGCTACTTTCGCGTGCTGCTCGATCAGCACGCCGTCGCCGATGATCGTGACGGAAGCCCCCACCGGCAGCTCGCGGTCGAGCTCGACGGCGACGGCGTCCATCGACACCGTGCCGATCGCTCGCCGCCGCTCGCCGTCGACCAGGACTTCGGTGCCGGACATGTCACGCCGGAAGCCGTCTTCGTAACCAACCGGGACGATTCCGATCCACGTTGGCCGCTCGGCAACGAACCGGCGGCCGTAGCCCGTGCTTTCCCCCGGCTGGAGCAGGCGCACCTGGGCGAGCCGGCTCCGCCACGAGAGCGCCGGGCGCAACCCGTCCTCGGCCGGATCCGCCTCGAAGGGGGAGATCCCGTACAGCGCGATCCCGCAGCGGGCCGCGTCGAAGCGCGCGTCCGGTAGCCGCAGAGCGGCCCCGCTGTTCGCGATGTGACGCGTGAGGTGGGCGTACGGCTCCGTCGCCTCGCGAAACCGCTCGATCTGCTGCCGGGCGAAGGCGGGGTCGGAGTCGGAGGTGGCGAGATGGCTCATCAGCCCCACGACGTTCGCGGACGGCTTCGGCAGCTCGGAGAGCCCCCACCGCCCCATGCCGGTGTCGAGTTTGAGGTGAACCGGGATGTCGCCGGGGATCTCGCCGCCCGAGACGACGAGCTCGAGTCTCCCGTCCCGCGCTGCGGCGACCTCGCGAGGCTCGTTCGGCGGGCCCATGATGAGGATTCGCGCTTCCGGCTCACGTTGCCGGAGCTCGAGTCCTTCGTCGACAGTGGCGACGCAGAGCGCAGTCGCGCCGCCGCCGAGCGCGGCACGCGCTACGTCCGCGGCGCCGTGTCCGTACCCGTTCGCCTTGACGACGGCCCACAACTCGGCGCCGTCGAGCACCTCGAGGAGCCGTCGCGCATTGTGGCGGATCGCGCCGAGGTCGATCGTGATCTCGCTCCTGTGCACGGGCCTAGTCTCGCGCGAGTACCTGCGGAAGCGCCTCGATCACGTCGCTCGCGACGAGGCCGTAGCGCTGAGAGGCCTCGCGCGCGGCCAGCTGCTGAGCCGCGCAGGCTGCCGCCGCGGCGCGTTGCGGTTCCATGCCCTTCGCGAGAAAGGCGGCCGTGATGCCGGTGAGCACGTCGCCGGTTCCCGCGGTCGCGAGCGACGGCGGCCCGAGCGCGGCGACGAGCACGCCACGATCCGGGGCGGCGACGAGCGAGTCCTCGCCCTTGAGGACGACGACACAGTCAAACCGCTCCGCTGCCTCTTGCGCCGACGCCAAGCGGTGGGCTGCCACCTCGCTCGACTCCCGCCTGAGCAGGCGCGCAAGCTCGCCCTCGTGCGGAGTGAGGACGCGCGGCGCCGGCCACTTGGCGGCCTCGAGCTCGAACAGCGCGTCGGCGTCGACGACCGCGGGCACGCCGACCTCCGCGAGCAGACGGCGGACGAGCCCGCTTTCCTCTTCCCCCCGCCCGAGCCCTGGGCCGAGCGCCAACGCCTTCGCTCGCGCTGCCGCTTCGAAGACATCGTCCAGCGGTCGCTTCACCGCCTCCAGCACGAGCGTCTCGAGAACCGGAATCGACTCGGCTGGGGCCGCAACCGTGACGTAGCCGGCGTCGGCACGAAAGGCAGCGCGGGCGGCGAGAGCGGCCGCTCCCGTCATTCCCCTCGAGCCGCCGACGACGAGCACGTGACCCGCCGTGTACTTGTTGTCGCGCGGTGAGCGGCGCGGCACCTCCCCGAGGATCTGCGGAGTCACGAGCCGGTGCTCCGTCTCCGCCTGTTCGAGCCCGATGTCGGCGACCACGACCCCTCCGGCGAGGAAGCGACCCGGCGCGACCGCAAGGCCGACCTTCGGGCCGTGCATCGTCACGGTGATGTCGGCACGAACCGCCGCACCTGCGACCTCCCCGGTCGATGCATTGACGCCGGAGGGGATGTCGACCGCGACGACCGGAACGCCGCCCCCGTTTATCTGCTCGATGAGGCGCGACGTCTCCTCGCGCGGCGCTCCGTTCAGCCCGGTGCCGAGGAGCGCGTCGATCACGACGTCCGGCCGCTCGTCGACGAGCTCCCGTCCCTGCGCGCGCAGGATCTCGACGGAGATGCGCCCGTCGCCGCCGTTCGCGCCGCCGCCGGCATGGAGCGCGATCCGTCGCGCGTCGGGGAAGCGGCGCATGATCTCCTCCGCCACCGCGGCGCCGGCGCGCTGCATCATCGCCCCGACGTCGCGACCCGCCTCGGCGGCCTTCATCTCTTCCGCGGTGTAGAGCGGCTCGAGCTCAGCCATCGACGGCGACCGCGACGGCCTGCGCGAGCTCGCGCGAGTGCGTCATCGAGAGGTCGACGGAGCCGATGCCAAGCGCGGCTGCGCGCTCCGCAAGGCGACCGGAGAGATGCACCGACGGCTTCGGCCGTCCGACGATCTCGACCTCTTTCCACGCGAACGCGCGCGCGACGCCGAAGCCGAGCGCCTTGCCGACCGCCTCCTTGCCGGCGAAACGGCCGGCGTAGCTCTGCGCCGGGTTCGCGCGCGAGTCGCAGTAGGCGCGCTCAGCCTCGGTGAAGCAGCGCTCGCGGAAGCGCGCGTAGCGGGCGAGCGAGCGGCGGATCCGCTCGATCTCGATGAGGTCCGTGCCGACGCGGACGCTCATGCGATGTGCTCTTCGAGCCACTCCGGGAGGTGCGCGATCGAGGACACGATCCCGTCCGGCTTGATCCGCGACGTCTCGACCGCGTCCGGGCGGAACTTGCCCGTGCGGACGAGGACGGCACGCATCCCCACGCCGCGCGCTCCCGCGACATCCGTCTCGATGTCGTCGCCGACCATCCAGGTCATGGACGGCTCCGCGTCGAGCGCGCGGCACGCGGCGTCGAAGTAGGAAGGGCTCGGCTTGCCCAGCACGGTTGCCGCGGTCTGCGCCGCGTATTCGAGCCCGGCGACGAAGCAGCCGGAGTCGAGCAGCGGCCCGCGCTCCGTCTGCCACCAGCGGTTCCGGTGGAGGCAGTAGAGGTCGGCGCCGAGCTCGATCTCCGCGAACGCCCGCGCGAGGTTCATGTACGAGAAGACGAGGTTGGTCTCGGGCGAGTCGTCCGCACCGCCGATCAGCACCGCGCCGACGTCGTCACCGACGAGCTCGATGCCCTCCAGGTCGCCGACCAGGGCGTGCATGACGAGCGCGAGGACTCGCCGGCCGCGCAGCGCTTCGACCGCCGCGTCCGCGGTTGTCTGCACCTCTCCCACGTCGAGCTCGATGCCCATCGCCTGCAGGCTCGCGGCGAGGTCTGCCTTCGAGCGCGTCGTCGCATTCGTGACGAAGCGCAGCCGGTGTCCGCCGTCGCGGAGACGGCGCACCGCGTCTGCTGCACCCGGGATTGGTTGACCGGACACGTGCAGGACGCCGTCCACGTCGAGCAGAATCGCGGCCATGAACGGCGAGTCTATTCGCGTCACCCGCTCCGTCGTGCTGCCGGTCGCGGAGATCGAGCTGCAGGTCTCCCGTTCGAGCGGTCCCGGCGGGCAACACGCGCAGAAATCCGAGACGCGGGTCGTCGCCGTTCTTGACATCGAGGCGTCGGGCGCGCTCACCGAGACGCAGAAGCGGCGAGTGATCGGGCGCGTGGGCTCCGTCCTCAGAGCGGTGGCGCAGGACGAGCGGAGCCAGTCCCGCAACAGGGAGCTCGCGGTCGAGCGGCTCGTCGCGGCGCTGCGAGAAGCGCTCCGCGTGGAACGCAAGCGCGTTCCGACGAACCCGACCGCGGCTGCACGCGAGCGCCGCCTCGAGCAGAAGAAGCGGCGCTCCAAGACGAAGCGCCTGCGACGCGAGCTCGACTAACGGGCTCTTCGCCTAGGGCTGCGTCGAGACCGGTCGCTCGACCTCGACGTGCGGGAGCCAGTCGAGCCAGCGCGGCAGATACCAGCTCCGCCGGTCGAGGAGGCCGAGCATGGCCGGGAGGACGACGGAGCGAATCACGGTTGCGTCGAGGAGCAGCGCGACCGCGACGCCGAACCCCATCTGCTGGAACATCACGAGCTTCCCGGCCGCGAAGCCGGCGAAGACGACGACGATGATCAGCGCCGCGCCGGTGATGATCCGCGCCGTCGACGCAACACCGCCGCTGACCGCGTCGTGCGTCGATCCCGAGACGTCGTACCGCTCCTTGATCCGGCTCATGAGGAACACCTGGTAGTCCATCGAGAGCCCGAACAGCACCGAGAAGAGGAAGAGCGGCACCCAGGCGTCGATCACGTGCGTGTGCTGGAAGCCGAACAGGCCGGCACCGTCGCCGTAGAGGAAGACGAGCGTCAAGAGGCCGTACGCCGCACCGACCGAAAGCAGGTTGAGCAGGACGGAGACGAGCGCGACCACGATCGAGCGGAACGCAACCGTGAGCAGCACGAAGCTGAGCCCGAGCACGAACAGGAGGACGTACGGGGTCGGGTTCGTCACGGCGTCGAAGTAGTCGACGTTCTCAGCCGTCGCACCGCCCACGTAGACCCGCGCGCCGCTGCCGTCGAAGATCGACGGGATGACGTTCGCGCGGAGGTCGCGCACCGCCTTCACGGCC
>DASSLB010000256.1:0-12199 GCA_035689945.1 Gaiellaceae bacterium
GATCAGCCGCGACCCGCAGGCCCGCCGGTCCGACCTGCAGGAGCTCGAGCCCGCGACGCTGCTGCGCGACGAGGGGCGGATGCTCGAGCTGCGCGGCCGGAACGTCTGGATCGCCGGCGCCGACCCGCGGCTCATCGTCCGAGGCCGGCCGCGGCTCGACCCGAACTCACTCGCCCGCGAAGCCGACTTCTCGATCCTCCTCTGCCACTACCCGCGCGTTCTCTACCGGCTCGAGCCGGGCCGCTTCGACCTCGTCCTCGCCGGCCACATGCACGACGGCCAGATCACGCTCCCGTATCCCGGAGGCAAGGTGCCGCTTGCGCATCCGGGCGCGCCGTACACGCGTGGCATCTACCGGAGCCCGGCGGCGACGATGCACGTCTCCGCCGGTCTCGGCACGACGTTCGTCCCGTTCCGCTTCGCCGCGCGGCCGGAGGCCACGGAACTGACGCTGAGACGGGGCTAACCTAAGGCACATGGCCGGCCAGGCGTCGATCTCGACCGAGATCCTCGCTCGCTACGCCGCGGACGCGGCGCGAGAAGTCGAGGGTGTGCGGGAGCTCGCGGACAGTCCGCTCCCACGCCGGCACGCGGTCCGCGTGTCGGGAGACAACGGCGCTGTGCGGCTGGAGCTCCACCTCGTCACGGAATGGGGGGCGTCGATCCCGGCGGTCGGCAGGCGTGTCCAGGAGCGCGTGCGCGAGTACCTCCGCAGCATGGCCGACGTCGAGCCGGCGGCGGTCGATGTCGTCGTCGACGCCGTCGGGCCAGTGAGCGTAGGCTCGACGGAGCTCACCAAGGAGCGGAGGCCCGGGCTTGGCCCGGGCCGGGAGCGGGGGTAGCCGGGCGCGTGAGCACTCGTATTTCCGGGCTGACCGGACTGACGCTCGAGACGGCGCCGACCGTCTGCCACGACTGCATCTGGTGGCAGACGCGCAACGGGCGCAGCACCGACAAGCGCAAGTGGATCCGCGACGCCGAGGACAAGTGGGGCGCGTGGGGCACGGTCTACCAGGACGACGGCGGACGGCTGCTCGGCTCGATGCAGTACGGGCCGGCCGAGCTCTTCCCCCGAGCGCGCGAGCTGCCGGCAGGGCCCCCGAGTGACGACGCCGTTCTCGTCACGTGCGCCTACCTCACCGACCCGTCGCGGCCGTGGGTCATGCAGTCGCTTTTCCTCACGGCGATCGGCGACGCGCGCGATCGTGGCGCACGCGCGCTCGAAGCGTTCGCGTATCGCTACCCGGAAGGAGAGACGAACTTCGAGCGCTTCCACGTTCACCGAACGATCTTTCCCTCCGACTTTCTCGCCGATTTCGGCTTCTTGCCGGTGCGCGCAAAGGGACGCGTCGAGCTGGCACGACTCGAGCTGGGCGGGCTTCAGCCGGTCGAGGAGGGCGCGCGCGAAAAGGTGCTCGCCGTCGTACGCGAGGCGTTCATGCCCGCGCCCGAGCCGCAGCGGCCCTAGCCCGCGACCGCAGCCGCGACCGTCGCCCACGGAAGGAAGACGAGCGTTCCCTTGGTCGAAAAGCGGTTGCTGCTGTACACGACACCGGCGCTGCTGATGCGCGCGCTGCCGATCCCGCCGCTGAGCTTCCCGATCACGCGGTCCTTGCGGTTTCCCAGGTTGAACGCGTGAACTGCGCCGCCGACGGTGTAGATCGCGATGGTGCCCTGGACGTCGAGGTTCCCGGGCATCTGCTTGCCCGGCAGGGAAACATTCCTCGACAGGGTCGCTGACGGGGAGTAGTAGCTCATGAGCCTCCGCGTCTTGGTCAGTACCACGAGTTCGTGCACATTCCAAGCGACCGCTGTGGCGTTCGTCTGGACGGTACGCAACAGATCGCCCGCCGATGAGTAGAGACCGACGGTTCCGTCGGAGCGCAGCACTGCGACTCGGTTCCGGTCGGCCGCAGCCGCCGCGACGGTGTCCGTGCCGGTCGCGATCGACTGCATGCTCGTGCCGTTGAGTACGTACAGCCCGCCGTCGGCGACGGTGCCGGTGTCGTCCGTCGTCCAGCGGTTGAACGCGAGCAGGCTTCCCGAGCCGACGAGGCCCCCGAGCCACGGCCCGGAACAACCCGCCGAGCGCCCGGCGCAGTTGTCGCCGAAGCGCTGCGTCCATGCGAGCCTCTGTTCCTTGGGCTTCGTCACCGAGGAGGAGAAGAGGTAGTCGTCGCCCTCCGTGTTGCCGCCGACATTGGCCAGCCGCGCCATGCGGGTGCCGGCGATCGCCAGTTGGAAGACGCCGGAGCCGGTGCTCGAGTTGTCGACCATTCTCGTGCGCTTGCCGCTCACCGTCGTCGTCTTGCCGGTGCGGAGATCCCAGACGACCACGGTGTTGTTGTTCTTGCCGAGCGTCGAGCCGACGTCGTAGGCGATGCGGTTTCCGTCGATCGCGAGCGCCTCGATCCGGCCCTGGACTTGCCTGATCTGTGCGTGGCTCTTCGCGGCGGTGCCAGCTGCGCTCGCGACCAGTGTGAGGCCGACTCCCGCCGCGACCGATCCGAATAGCACGCCCCTGAGCCTCTTCATTCCGCGCCGAATGTAGAGCGTGTCGATTAGGAAAGGATCAAACTTCCAGTTAGGCGTTTCCGGCGCCGTCCTGGGCGATCCGGAGGGCAACCACCTCATGCTCCGGATAGCGCGCGCGCAATTCGTCGGAGATGTTGCGCTCGGCCCACACGATCACCGTCGGGCCCGAGCCCGAGAGTGTCGCGCCGAGCGCGCCTGCTGGGAGATCGGCGCGGATTTCCGCGAGCAGCGGTGACGTCGCGGTGCGGTACGGCTCGTGCAGACGATCGTCGTGGCTCGCGGCGAACAGCCGCGGATCGCCCGACGCGATCGACGCGCCCAGCACTGCCGCTCGCGCGACGGTGAAGACGGCGTCCTCGCGCGGCACGCTCTCGGGAAGCGCCTGCCGGGACTCGGCAGTCGAGACCTGGTGTTCGGGGATCACCGCGATCGGAAGTGCCGGCAAGTCGTCGGCGACTCGTGCGATGCGGCCGTCCCATGTGAGGCAGACGCCGCCTGCGAGGGCCGGAGCGAGATTGTCCGCGTGGCCTTCGAGCGGGAGCCCGGCCTCGAGCAGCTCCTCGGCGCTCGGTGAGACGCCCGCGGCCCATGCGCCGGCGACGAGGCCGAGCGCGACGATCGCCGCACTCGAGCCGAGGCCGCGCTCGCGCGGAATCCGGCTCGTCCACTCGAAGCTCCACTCCGCGGGTGATGCGTAGGCGGAAAAGGCGCGCACGCCGAGATGCGACTCGTCGGCGCCGCCTCCTTCGGTCAACTCCAGCTCGTTCCAGAGATCGAGGGCCGCTCCCGCGACGTCGAAGCCGGGACCGAGGTTCGCCGTCGTCGCCGGTGCGCGGAAGCGCGTCATGCGCTGACGGCGGCTGGATCCTTCAGGCCGTGGCCCGTGACGATGCAGACCACGCTGCCTGCGTGCTCCTTGTGGGCGAGGCCGGCGATGCCGGCCGCCGATGCCGGCTCCGAGAAGACGCCCTCGAGCGTGCGGAGGTTCTTCCAAGCCTCGAGGATCTCTTCGTCGCTCACTGTGATCAGCGCGCCGCCGGAACGCTCGATCGCCTCGTGCACCCACTTCTCGTGCACCGGCTCGATGATCCGAATCGCCGAGGCGACGGTGTCCGGGCGCCGTGCAGCCTCGACGGGGTAGAGCGCCGGCAGCGTGCCGACGAGCTCCTCGAAACCGCGCGCGACGGCCCGCGTGTTGCCGCCGCCGCCGTAGGGCAGCGTCACTACGTCGGGAGCATCCCCGAGCTGTTCGGCGATCTCCGCGGCGACGCTCATCTGGCCCTCGATCCGATCGTCGCTGCCGCCGGAGTTGACGAACGTCGAGCCCGGCTCCGAGGCAAGCGTCTCGGCGTGCGCGAAGGCGTCCGAGAACGAGCCTTCGATCTCCACGATCCGTCCGCCGACGGCGCTCACCTGGACGAGCTTCGAGGCCGCGATCGCGCCGGCGGGGACGACGATCACCGCTTCGATCCCGGCCCGTGCGGCGTACGCGGCGGACGACGCGGCCGTGTTCCCGGTGGACGCGCAGACGAGCCGCGTGACACCGCGCTCGACCGCGCGCGCCGTCGCGACGGACATGCCGCGGTCCTTGAACGAGCCCGTCGGATTCGAGCCTTCCCACTTCAGCCAGAGCTCCTGGACGCCGTAACGCTCGCCGAGCCGCGGCGCGCGCAGGAGCGGCGTGTTCCCCTCGCCGAGCGTGATCTCGTTCACGCGGAGATCACCGGTGCGATGAACGGTCGGCCGAGCATCTCCGGCGACCCGGAGAGCTCGCCTAGCGCCGCCTCAACGGAGCCGATCGGCGCGTCGTGCAGCACGAGGTCTAGCGCGGCCCGTCCGGGCTCGAGGTGCTGGACGAGCTGCGCAATCGAGACGTCGTGCTTCGCGAACGTCGCGGCCGCGTGCCCGAGCACGCCCGGCTGATCGGCGACGTCGAGGTGGACGTAGAACGGCGCCCGCCAGCCGGCCGGGTCGAGTCTCGGCAGCTCGCGCCAGCACGCGTCGTTCTGGAGGAATCCCGTACCCGAGGTGCCGACCACGCTGACGAGGTCGGCGACGACCGCGGATGCCGTCTCGATCCCGCCTGCCCCGGGTCCGCCGAGCGTGACTTCGCGAATCGCATCTCCTTGGAGCACCACGACGTTCGAGCTTCCCTCGACGCTCGCCAGCGGATGCGCGTTCTCGACGAAAGCCGGCTGCACGCGGACGTCGACCGCGCCGTCGGCGAGCGTCGCGATCCCGATCAGCTTCAGCGCCATGCCGAACGACGCGGCAGCAGCGACGTGTGCCGGCTCGATCGCCTCGATCCCGCGGTACTGCACGTCGTCGAGCAGAACGCGGGAGCCAAAGGCGACCGTTGCGAGGATGGCCATCTTCGCCGCAGCGTCGGCACCGGTCACATCGTCGGTCGGATCCGGCTCGGCGAAACCGAGTGCCTGTGCCTCGGCGAGCGCTTCGGGGTACGTGCCGCCGCGCGCCATCCGCGAGAGGACGAAGTTCGTCGTTCCGTTGACGATGCCGAGGACGCGATGCACATTCTCGGCGACGAGCGACTCGCGCAGCACCTTCACGACGGGCACGGCGGCGCAGACCGAAGCCTCGAAGCGCAGCTGCACGCCCGCCTCGGACGCGATCGCGAAGAGATCCGCACCCTCGCGCGCGACGAGCTGCTTGTTGGCGGACACGACCGGCTTGCCGGCCCGTAGGAGCTCGCGGACATAGCCGCCGGCGGGGTCGAGCCCTCCCATCACCTCGGCGACGACGTCCACGCGCGGGTCGTCGCGCAGCGTCGTGAAGTCGTCGGTGAGCACGTCGTCCCCCGGCACGAACTCCCGGTTCTTCGCGGGATTGCGCACGAGCGCGCGAACCACCGTCAGCCTGTGCCCGGTCGCGCGCTCGATCTCGTCAGCGCTCTCGGCGAGCATCCGAGAGACGGCCGATCCGACTGTGCCGTAGCCGAGGAGACCTACGCCGACGTCAACGGACGCCATGCGGTATCGAGCACCCTCTCCGCGATCTGAACGGCGTTCAGCGCGGCACCCTTGTTGAGGTTGTCGCAGGCGAGGAACAGGACGAGCCCGTTCTCGGCTGCAGGATCGCGCCGCACCCGGCCGACGAGCACCTCGTCGGTCTGGGCGGACGCGGCCGGCGTTGGGACGTCGACCAAACGCAGCGACGGCGCTTCCCCGAGCACGGCTTCCGCCTGCTCGGGCGTGAGCTCGTCCTCGAGCTCGATCCAGACTGCCTCGGCGTGGCCAACGAGCACCGGAACGCGCACCGTCGTGGCGCTGATCGGCAGCTCGGGCAGCTCGAGCACCTTCTGCGACTCGGCCCGGATCTTCGACTCCTCGTCGGTCTCGGCGCCTTCCCACGTCCAGTCGAAGCCGACGTCGTGCTGCTCGACGGGCTCCTGCCTCAGCTGCTCGGCGCGCGCGGCGCCCTTGCCCGAGACGGCCTGGTAGGTGGAGACCCGCACGCTGCGCAGCCCGGCTGCATCTTGGAGCGGCTTGAGCACGCAGGTGAGCGGGATGGTGCAGCAGTTCGGGTTGGCGAGGATCCCGTCGTGTTCGGCGACCCGGTCGCCGTTCACCTCCGGCACGACGAGCGGGATGCCAGGCTCGAGCCGGTACGCAGAGGACTTGTCGATCGCGACGGCGCCGCCGCGCACGGCGTGCGGGACGAGCTCGCGCGACGCCTCGGTCCCGACGGAGAACAGCGCGATGTCGATTCCACCGGCGGCGAGCGTCTCGGGCGAGGCTTCCTCCACGGCCGTTCCGTCGGCGAGCACCGAGCCGGCCGATCGCGCGGACGCGAACGCACGCACGTTCTCGAACCCGCGCTCGCGCAGGATCCGCATCGTGACACTGCCCACGGCGCCGGTGGCGCCGATCACTGCGACGCGTGCGTCACGCATCGACGCGCTCCTGGGCGTACATCCGGAACTTGTCGTGCACCGCGCGCACGGCACGCTCGACCTCGGTCGCACGCACGACACAGGAGACGCGGATCGACGACGTGGAGATGATCTCGATGTTGATTCCTGCCTCCGCGAGGGCCTCGAACATGTCGGCGGCAACGCCTGGGTGGCTCTTCATTCCGGCTCCGACCAGCGAGACCTTCGCGACCTCGTCGTCGAGATCGACCGAGGTCGCGCCGATCTCGGCGCAGAGCCGCTCGAGGATCGGCTCGGCGACGGCGAGATCGCTCTTCGGCAGCGTGAAGGAGATATCGGTGGTGCCGTTCTCGGAGACGTTCTGGACGATCATGTCGATGTTCACGGCGGCGTCGGCGAGCGCGCGGAAGACGCGTGCGGCGATGCCTGGGCTGTCGGGCACCGCGACGATCGTCGCCTTCGCTTCCGTCGCATCGTGGGTGACGCCTGACACGATCGCCTTCTCGAGCACCAGATCTCCTTCCTCGGCGATCCTCGTGCCTTCGCTGTCGTTGAACGACGCGCGCACGTGGAGCGCCACACCGTACCTTCGTGCGATTTCGATCGACCGCGCCATCATCACGCGTGCGCCGGTCGCCGCCATTTCCAGCATCTCTTCGTAACTGACGGTCCTGAGCTTCAGCGCGTCGGGGACGATTCGTGGGTCGGCGGTGAAGATGCCCTCGACGTCGGTGAAGATCTCGCACGGGCCGCCGAGGGCCGCCGCGAGGGCGACAGCCGTAGTGTCGGAGCCGCCGCGGCCGAGGGTCGTCACGTCGTGCGAGTCGGCCGAGACGCCCTGGAACCCGGCGACGAGCACGATCTTTCCGGCGTCGAGCGCATCATTGATCCGGGTCGCGCGCACCTCGGCGATCTTGGCCTTGCCGTGCGCGGTGTCGGTGACGATGCCCGCCTGCGAGCCCGTGAGCGAGATCGCCTCGTGGCCCAGGTCGTGGACCGCCATCGCACAGAGCGCGTTCGAGATCCGCTCGCCGACCGAGACGAGCATGTCGTACTCGCGCGGGTGTGGGACGGGAGAGATCTCGTGCGCGAGCCGGATCAGCTCGTCGGTCGTGTCGCCCATCGCCGAGAGGACTCCGACCACGCGCCGGCCCTCTTCGCGGGCGCGGACGAGCCGGCGCGCGACGTCCTTGATCTTCTCCACGTCGCCGACCGAGGTGCCGCCGAACTTCATCACGACGAGGTCGGGACGGCCCGCAGCCGCGTCGGCTGCGATCTCTGGGAGCGGCTCGTACTGGGTGGTCGCCATCGTGGCTACATCTCCCGGCGGCCGGCGAGCGCGCGGCCGAGCGTGACCTCGTCTGCATACTCGAGGTCGCCGCCGACCGGCAGCCCGCTCGCAAGACGCGTCACCCGGACGCGGTCGCGCAGCCGGCTTGCGAGATATGACGCCGTCGCTTCGCCGGTCGCATTCGGGTTCGTGGCAAGGACGACCTCGACGACGCCGTCGCTCTGGACCCGGTGCATGAGCTCGTCGATCCGCAGATGCTCGGGCTCGACGCCGTCGAGCGGCGAAAGCGCGCCGCCGAGGACGTGGTAGAGGCCGCGGTACTCCGCCGTCCGTTCGAGTGAGACGAGGTCGACGGGCTGCTCAACCACACAGATCGTGGTGCGGTCACGGCGCGCGTCGAGGCAGATCCCGCAGAGCTCGTCCTCGGTCAGGTTGCCGCAGTCGCGGCAGAAGCGGACGCGCTCCTTGACCTCCTCGATCGCTCCCGCGAGCGCGAGGGCCTCCTCCTTCTGCGTCTGGAGGAGGTGGAACGCGAGCCGCTGCGCGGTGCGGCTGCCGATGCCCGGAAGGCGCGTCAGCTGCGCGACGAGGTTGTCGACGGAGGGGCTCAGCATGTCGCCTGAGGGTACTCGTCCGCTTCGGACGGGCTGAGGCCGCTAGCGGGGGCTGAAATCGAAGGCCCAGCCCCAGACGACGATGCCGATCAGGGCCAGCACGATGATCGCCCAGAGCCAGTTCGAGAAGATGTACCGGCCGCGGACGGTCCGTCGCGGTGGGGGTGCGTTCACTCGCCGAGGCCGGGAAGGCCGAGTCCGCCGAGGCCCATGTCGCCGAGCATGTGCTGCGCCTTCGCCTCGACGCCCGCTCGGGCAGAGCGCAGCGCCTCGTTCACCCCGGCGAGCACGAGGTCGGCGAGCGCCTCGGGGTCCTCGGGATCGATCGCTTCGCGCGAGATCTCGATCGCGACGACCTCGCCGGAGCCGTTCGCGGTCACTTTCACGAGCCCCCCGCCGACCGATGACTGCGCGGTCTCCTGCGCAGCTTCGTCCTGCATTCGCTGCACCTGCTCCTGCATCTGTGCGGCCTGCTGCATCAGCCGCTCCATGTCAAAGGACGACATGGCTAGCTGTCTCGCTCCTGGGCGTCGAAGGTCTCCTTGAGGAGCTCGAGGATCCGTTCCTCGCCCGCCGGCTCGTCCTCGGCCTCCGCGGCGCTCTCGCGCGCCTCCCCGAGCTCGAAGACGAGCTCGAGCCGTCGGCCGGTGACGTCGTACAGGGCGTCCGCGAGAAGGCCCGCGTTCTTCGCGCCGCGCGCGAGGTCGAGGTGGAACTGCGCCGTGGGCGGGAACTCGAGTGTGAGCGTGTCGCCGCTCAGATCTGCGGGATGCGCCTCGCGCAGGAGCGACGCCGTCGGGATGCCGCCGCGTTCCTCGACCGCCGGCAGCACGGTGCGCGCCCAGGCCTCCTGGAGCTGGGAAAGCTCGAGCGCGGGTGCGCCGACCGGCACGGGAACACGCTCCGGCTCGGGCTGGGGGACAGGCTCGGCCTCGGCCGCCGCTTCGGGCGCGCGCGGTGTCGGTGGCGGCGTGGGCGCGGCGACCGTCTCGCCCTGCTCGAGTCGCTCGAGCCGGAACGCGATCGACTCGCGAGAGAGGTCGCTAGCCGGCCGGGTCACCTTGACAAGCGCGAGCTCCAGCGGCAGGCGAGGGTCGCCGCCCTGGCGCATGTCGTCGACCGCCAGCGCGAGCAGGTCGACGAGGCGCAGCACGGTCGCCTCGCCGAGCTGGTTCGCCTGTGCTTGCAGCCGCTCCCGTGCCTCCGCGCTCGTCGCTGCGGACTCGGGCACGTCGCCGAGATGCTGGGCGAGCATGAGCTGCCGCAGGTGCTCGATCAGATCGAGGACGAGCCGGCCGAGATCGTATCCACGCTCCGACAGTTCCTCGACGTACGTCAGCGCGCCGGCCGTGTCGCGGTCGATCACGAGGTCGCAGAGCCGGAAGAGCGCCTCCTCCTCGACCGTGCCGAGGAGCTCGAGGACGGCCTGCACCGTGACCTGGTTCCCGGTTGCGGAGGCGAGCTGGTCGAGCATCGAGACGGCGTCGCGGTAGGCGCCGCGGCCGCTGCGCGCGACGAGCGCGAGCGCCTGGTCGGGCGCGTCGATCTCCTCGGCGTCCGCGATCTGGCGCAGCACCTTGACGAGATCCTGCAGGCTCGGCCGCTGGAAGACGAACGTCTGGCAGCGCGAGCGGACGGTCGGCAGCACCTTCGAGAGGTCGGTCGTGCAGAAGACGAAGACGAGGTGCGGCGGCGGCTCCTCGATCAGCTTCAGGAGCGCGTTCCAGGCGGCGTCCGTGAGCTGGTGCGCCTCGTCGAGGATGTAGACCTTGTAGCGGCCCTCGACCGGCTGGAGGACGACGCGGTCGCGGATCTCGCGGATGTCGTCGATGCCGCGCTGCGAAGCCGCGTCCATCTCGATCACGTCGAGCGACGTGCCGGCTGCGATCGCGCGGCACGCGTGGCACGTGCCGTCGGGCGTCGTCGTCGGACCCTGCGTGCAGTTGAGGCACTTGGCCAGGATGCGCGCCATCGAAGTCTTGCCGGTGCCGCGCGGGCCCGCGAAGAGATAGGCCTGGCGCACCGCATCCGTCCCGATCGCGTTGCTCAGAGTCCGGACGACCGCCTCCTGCCCGACGACCTCCGCGAAGCTCTGGGGACGGTACTTCCGGTAGAGAGCGGCCACGGGTCGATCATAGGGACCAGGCACACCGCACACCTGAGAGGGACTACTTAGCGCTGCTTCCTCCCGGATCTGACGCGGTTCGCAGGCTCCCACTGCACGGGGCCTGGCCCAGCCCGAGTGTAGCCTCCGGCCTCATGCCCGATGACGCGCGCCGCGCTCTGCTCACCCGATTCTTCGACCACGCGCCGATGTTCCCACCGGCCAACCTGCCGCCGGCCGAGGCACTCGCCGAGGACCGGCGCGCCCGGGAGAGCGAGCACGCATGGATGCTCGGCCGTCTCGTCTGGCCGGCGGCGCAGCTCTCGGAGATTCCCCAGGACGAGCATCGTGCGCTGGCGCTCGTCGAGACCGGAGCCGAGCACCAGGGCGATGCGGTCTACCTCGAGGGGGCGCCGCTCGACGAGGTTGCCGCACGGGGGCTACGCGCCAAGATCCGCTGCGGCGGCGAGCGCGTGCCGCCGGTCGAGGAGCTCGCGGACTTCATCGGTGGCTGCCGCGCCCGTGGCCTCGTCTTCAAGGCGACCGCCGGCCTCCACCACGCCTATCCGACCGAATCCGGCGAGCACGGCTTCCTCAACCTCCTCGCGGCGGCGGTCTTCGGCGACGAGGAGGAGGCGCTGCGGGAGCGTGCTCCCGCCTTCGCGCTCGACGCCACCTCGTTCCGCTGGCGCGACCAGGAAGCGCTGCCCACGCAGCTTGTCGACGTGCGCTCCTCGCTTTTCCACTCCGTCGGGACCTGCTCGTTCTTCGAGCCGGTGGAGGAGCTCGAAGGGCTGGGGATCCTGTGAGCTTCGGCGCCGGCCCCAACGGGCTGCTCTGGCGGGACGGGGACGAAGCGGTCGACCTCTCCGGGCTCGGCGACGTCTTCGCGCAGCGGACGCTGAATCCGCTCATGGCGCAGGGGGCGGGGGTTTGGAAGGACGCGATCGCCGCGGCGGTCGACCACGACGGGCCGCGCAGCTTGCTTTCGGACGGCGGCCTCAGGCTTCCCTTCGAGGTCGCGGACTACGTCGACTTCTACTCGTCGCTCGAGCACGCCACGAACCTCGGGCGCATGTTCCGGCCCGATCAGGAGCCGCTGCTGCCGAACTGGCGCTGGCTCCCGGTCGCGTACCACGGTCGCGCGGGCAGCGTCGTCGTCAGCGGGACGGACGTCGTGCGGCCGCGCGGACAGCGGAAGGCGCCGGACGAGGACGCGCCGACGTTCGGCCCGACCCGCCGCCTCGACTTCGAGCTCGAGATCGGCTTCGTGGTTGGCGTTCCGACCGAGCTCGGCGAGACCGTCCCCGTCGAGGCGTTCGCGGACCACGTCTTCGGGCTGGTGCTCGTCAATGACTGGAGTGCCCGCGATATCCAGGCGTGGGAGTACGTGCCGCTCGGCCCCAACCTCGGCAAGTCGTTCCAGACCTCGATCTCGGCCTGGGTGACGCCGCTCGCACTGCTCGAAGATATCCGGGTCGACGCGCCGCCCCAGGACCCGCCGCCGCTCGAGCATCTCGCGGGCGGGCGCGAATGGGGGCTCGACATCGCGCTGGAGGTGGAGCTGAACAACGAGACGATCTCCCGCGGCAACGCGAGGACGCTCTACTGGACGCTGCCGCAGCAGCTCGCTCATGCGACGTCGAACGGGGCGCGTCTGCGCACCGGCGACCTGATGGCATCCGGGACGATCTCAGGCACGGAACCCGGCTCGGAGGGCTCGATGATCGAGCTCTTCCGAGGCGAGCGCTTCCTCGAGGACG
>DASSLB010000257.1:0-4868 GCA_035689945.1 Gaiellaceae bacterium
GGGCACCGACGCCGGGGACGGCTGTGGCCTGATCATCGACCAAGTTGGCGTAGTCGGAGACGTCGCACCTCAGGCCTCGTTCACCGACTACCCGGCTGTCGACGGCATGCCTCTCGCCTACGACGGGACGCAGCCGATCGATGGCCAGGTCTCGCTCACCGGCGCCCAGGTCGGGCTCGCTGAAGTCGATGTCGACGTCCAGGCGCTCGTCGGTGGCAATGCCGTCGACATCGGCTCCGCGACCGGCAGCGCGGTCCTCGACCCGACCGGGAACTCGACGCCGGTGCCCTTCACCATCGCGCCGAACCTCGCTCTCGACGGTTCCGACATCCAGGCGCTCGACCTGCGGGTGACCATTCACGGACCGAACGTGTACAGCGGCTTCGTCGCGCTCAGCGGCGCGTCGTGGCTGAACATGCCGAGCTACTCGGCGAGCGTGAACAAGGGCGTCAAGATCTCCGTCGACGATCCGACGTTCTCGAATCCCACCGCGGCGACGATCACCGGCTCGACCTGGAGCGCCGCTATCGCAACGCCGAGCGTCGGCAAGCACACGATCTACGCCGAGTCGACGCAGGGCTACGACACGTCCGCGCCTGCGAGCGTGACCTTCAGCGTGACGAAGTGAGGAGGAACGGAACCGTGAAGAAGCTCTTCATTCTGTTCGCGCTCGGCGCGGTCGCGCTCCTCTTCGGAGGGACCTCGGCCCGAGCTGACGATCCTTTGCATCACCCGCTGTACATGCCGAACACGCTCAACACGACGAACCCAGCGCTTCAGCCTCCGCCGGTGCTGGCCTGCGTGGCCGGGGTATGCGTGCCCCCGCCGCCGCCTGCGGGACTTCCGGCGCCGGTGAACATGGCCTACTTCGGCGGGCACGTCCAGGTGACGCCGAAGGTCTACCTCGTCCTCTGGGGCTGGGGCCAGCCCGGAGCGTTCAACCATGTGACCCCCGGCATGCCGACCTCGGATCCGGACGGAGCCGGCGCGCGCATGCTCGCCTTCGTCAAGGCGATGGGCGGGACTGCGTGGATGGGCTCGCAAACGCAGTACTTCGAGACGGACAACGGCCAGAACGTCAACATCCAGAACCCGAAGAACCAGTTCGGCGGCGTCTGGTACGACAACTCGAACCCGATTCACCAGAACGTGAGTGGGCTCGAGCTGGCACAGGAGGCTCAGCGCGCCGTCGCGCACTTCGGCGTGACCGATCTCCACAACTCGCAGTTCGTGATCGCGCAGCCTCAGATGTACGACGAGGCCGGCTTCAACCAGGGCGTCGGCTACTGCGCGTGGCATGACTACACGCAGCCGCAGTACTACCCCGGCGTTCAGCCCGGCATCTCGTTCACGAACATGCCGTACGTCCTCAACTCCGGCACGAGCTGCGGCGAGAACTCCGTCAACACCGGCTACTTCGCGGGCCGGCTCGACGGGTTCACGATCGTCATGGGTCACGAGATCGAGGAGACGATCACTGACCCGGGCGCCGAAGACGTGATCAACGGCGTGAATCTCGGCGGCTGGTACGACTACAGCGGCTACGAGAACGGCGACAAGTGCGCCTGGGTCGGATATACCGACGGGATCGCGCCTCCGAGCACGGTTCCGGGTGGACTGAACAACATCACGGGCAACGACGGGAAGCTGTACCCCGTGCAGAGCCTGTGGAGCAACGACTCGGCCGGCGGCACGGGCTGGTGTGCCGGCGCCGAGGACGATCTTCCCGTCACGGGTTAGACGGGAGCGGAAGGCCGTGGGCCCGCCCCTACGCGGGCCCGCGGTCAGGGCGCTCCTACTCGCCGAGCAGGCGCAGCTCGAGGACGTGCGATGGGTCGAGGCCGGCGACACGCAGCAGGGAGCCGGCGGCAGCGACCGCGGCGCCGGCCGGGAGCAAGCCGACGAGCTCTGCTCCCATGACACGGAGGCCCCGCGCTTCGGCTTCACGCTCGACCGCCGCGACGACCTCGTGCAGCGGCGAGACCCGCCAGTCCTCGATGTTCATGCTGACCTGGACGTGTCCCGCCGCGGGGAGCAGTAGCCCGAGCGCTCGTACTCCCGGGAAGCCGCCGTCACGCTCACGCACTGCGCGCGCCACCTCGCGCGCACCTTCGAGGTCGTCTCCGGCGAGGTTGACGTTGAACGCGATCAGCGCGCGCCGGGTTCCGACGATCACCCCACCGGCTCTCTCGTCGAGTAGGGCCGGCCCGAAATCGGGAGCGAGCTCACCGGCGTCGATCCGCCGCTGCAGCTCCTCCGGCCCGCCGCGGCGGAAAAAGGCAGGGCCCCGCCCAGGCGCTAGCTCGGCGTAGAGGAAGACCGGCAGGGCGAGCTCCTCCCCCACTCGCCGCGCAAGCTCCAGCGCCGCGGCGCGGGCGCGCTCGGCGTCAGCCTCGTGGATCGGGACGAGCGGGACGACGTCTGCGGCGCCAATTCGCGGATGCGCGCCCTCGTGGTGACGCAGGTCGATCCGCTCGCGGGCGCAGGCGATTCCGGCGAGCAACGCGGCGACGAGCTGCTCCTCGTTGCCGACGAGCGTGTAGACGGAGCGGTTGTGGTCGGCGTCGCTGTGGACGTCGAGCAGCCGCGCGTGCCCGCTGAGCGCCTCGCCGATCGCGTCGATCGTCGCGCGGTCGCGTCCCTCGGAGAAGTTCGGTACGGCCTCCAGCGGCAGCATCGGCGCTGAGCCTACGCTCCGAGGCGGTGACCGCCCGCAAGTCCTCGTACCGCTCGCTCGCCTCCCTCCACCGCGACCTCTCACGTTGCCGCGCCTGCGCCGAGGCGGGCTACCCGCTGATGTCGTTGCCGGTGCGCGTGCCGGGGTCGGGCCAGCCGGCCTACCTCTTCGGGCAGGCGCCGGGAATCGTCGAGGGCGAGGAGCGGTTGCCGTGGCGCGGCCGCGCGGGGCGAACGCTCCGCCGCTGGCTCGAGCTCGAGGAGGACGAGTTCTATGCAACCTTTCACTGCGCCTCGGTCACGCGGTGCTATCCGGGCCGCGCGCCCTCGGGCCGCGGCGATCGTACTCCGACGCCACGCGAGCAGGAGCTGTGCTCGTTCTGGCGCGACTGGGAGCTCGAGCTGCTGCGACCACGCCTGATCGTCACCGTCGGCGGCCTCGCGCTGCGGCGGCTGCTCGGCCTTCCGTCGCTGACGCCGTGCGTAGGCGAGCGGTTCGAGCTGGACGGAACGCCCGTCATCCCGCTGCCTCATCCGTCGGGCGCGAGTGGCTGGTTGAACGACCCGGCGAACCGCGAACGGCTCGCGGCTGCCGTCGGCCTCGTTCGTGAGCGCCTATCCGGCATCTACCCTCAGGAGAAGTGAGCGCGGTTCCCTATCGCCGCACCTTTGCGCGGCTCCTTTCGTTCCTACGCCCGTACCGGCGCGGCCTGGCGATCTCGATCGTGCTCGCTGTCGGCTCCCAGGCGGCCCAGATTGCGCTCATCTGGGTCACGGGTCGGGACGTGATCGATCGCGCGCTGAAGCACCACGACTCGCATCGCCTCTTGCTCTACGTCGGGGCGATCGCAGCGCTCGGCCTCGTCTCGGCTGCGCTGATGCTCGGCCGCCGCCTCATCTCAGGGAAGCAGGCACTGGACGTCGAGATGGACATGCGCCAGGGCCTCTACTCGCACCTCGTACGCCTCTCGTTCGGCTTCTACGACCGGCACCAGACCGGCCAGCTGATGTCACGCGCGACCGTCGACCTGCAGGGCGTGCGCTTCTTTCTCGGCTACGGCCTGATCTTCTTCTTCCAGAACATCCTCACGGTCGCGTCGGTGAGCGTCGTGCTCTTCTTCTTCGAGTGGCGGCTCGCGCTGATCGTGCTCGCCGTGACCCCGTTGCTCGTCGTGCTCGCGTACCGCTACAGCCACGTCGCGCATCCGACGCTGCGCGACGTCCAGCAGAAGCTCGCCGACGTCGCGACCGTCGCGGAGGAGAACATCGTCGGCGTCCACGTTGTGAAGGCCTTCGCGCAGGAGCCCGCCGAGGAGGAGAAGTTCCGCGGCCGCAACGAGGCGCTCTTCGGGCAGACGATCCGGGCGAACCGGCAGCGCGCGATGTACGTGCCGCTCCTGTCCTTCCTGCCGCTGCTCGCCCAGGCGGCGGTGCTGCTCGTCGGCGCGCGGATGGTGGCCCACGGCACGCTCTCGACCGGCGGCTTCGTCGCCTTCAACCTCTACCTCGGCATGCTCGTCATGCCGCTGCGCTCGCTCGGCATGTGGGTCGGACAGGCGCAGCGGGCGACCGCGTCGGGCGAGCGGATCTTCCAGGTGCTAGACGAGCCGGAGGACGTCGCCGATCCGCAGCGTCCGACGAAGCTGCCGCCCGGAGAGGGTGCGATCCGCTTCGAGGACGTCTCCTTCTCGTACCTGCCGGACCGGCCCGTGCTCGAGCATCTCGACCTCGCGCTCGACGCCGGAACGACCGTTGCGCTGATCGGGCATACCGGCTCGGGCAAGACGAGCCTCGCCTCCCTCGTGCCGCGCTTCTACGACGTCGACTCCGGACGGGTCCTCGTGGATGGCGTCGATGTGCGCGACGTGACGCTTGCCTCGCTGCGCAGCGAGATCGGCGCGATCACGCAGGATCCGTTCCTCTTCTCGACCACCGTGCGCGAGAACATCGCGTTCGGCCGGCCCGAGCTGACCGACGAGGACGTCGAGCGCGTTGCGCGCCTTGCACAGGCGCACGAGTTCGTCGAGCGGCTGCCGCAGGGCTACGAGACGGTGATCGGCGAGCGCGGCATCACGCTCTCGGGTGGACAGCGGCAGCGAATCGCGATCGCACGCGCCCTCGCAGTCGACCCGCGGATCCTCATCCTCGACGACGCCACCGCCTCGGTCGACGCGACGACGGAGGCCCGCATC
>DASSLB010000258.1:0-5126 GCA_035689945.1 Gaiellaceae bacterium
CACGGCATCGATCCCTCCCAGGTGCCCGGCACGGGCTCGGGCGGCCGCGTGACCAAGAAGGACATCCTCTCCTTCGTCGAGTCCGGGAGGGGGCTGCAGGCAACGCCTAAGGAGACGGAAGCTGTGCCTCAGGAGACCGAAGCAGCACCGCCTGCAGAAGTACGGCCGGCAGAAGTGCCGCCGACGGCACAGCCGCCTGAGACCAAAGCGCCGCTGCCTCCGCCGAAGCCTCCTGCTCCGGCCCCGGTCGCAGCGGGCGAGACCCTTCCGGGCGAGACGGTCGAGCCGATGACCGCGATGCGGCGCGGCATCGCCGAGCACATGCGCCGCTCCCTCGACACATCCGCTCACGTCACGAGCGCGATCGAAGTCGACTTCTCGCGCATCGTCGCGACGCGCGAACGGCTGAAGAAGGAGTACCAGGCAGCGTACGGCGTCAACCCGACCTACCTCGCGTTCGTCGCCAAGGCGTCGGTCGAGACGCTCCGCGAGTACCCGCTAGTGAACGCCGAGATCCGTGGAGACTCGATCGTCACACGCAACTTCGTCAACCTCGGCATCGCTGTCGAGCTCGCCGAGGGTAAGGGGCTCATCGTCCCCGTCCTTCGCAACGCCGAGGGCCTGAACCTGCTCGGGCTGGCACGCGGCATCGCCGACATCGCGGCGAAGGCGCGCAACAAGCAGCTGGTACCGGACGACGTGCAGGGCGGCACGTTCACGATCACCAACCCGGGCGGCTACGGCACCTTCCACGGCACGCCGGTGATCAGCCAGCCACAGTCCGCGATCCTCGGCACCTACGCGCTCGTGAAGCGGCCGTGGGTGGTCGAGGACGAGCTCGGCCAGGACGTGATCGCGATCCGGCCGCTGATGAACATCACGCTCACCTACGACCACCGGCTCGTCGACGGCGCGTACGCCGGTCGCTTCCTCCGCGATCTCCGCGAGCGGCTAGAGGGCTGGGAGGGCGACGGCGAGTAGTGGCGCAGCGGCTCGTTCCGTTCCTCGGCTACGAGGACGCGGCCGCGGCGATCGACTGGCTCTGCGCGGCGTTCGGCGCGACCGAGCGCGAAGAGGCGCGCTCCACTGGCGCCGACGGAACGGTCTTGCACGCCGAGCTCGACCTCGAAGGGTCGACGATCTTTCTCTCGACGCCGGCTGACTACATAAGCTCGCGCAGGCATCGAGAGAGCTGCGAGATCGAGCGGCGGATGCACGAGAACCCGTGGGTCATCGACGGCCTGTGGGTCGAAGTCGCCGATGTCGACACACATCACGCGCGAGCGCGCGACCACGGGGCGACAATCATCCGTGGGCTCGACGAACCGGGAATCGGCTACCGCATCTACACGGCAGAAGACCTCGAGGGTCACCGCTGGATGTTCGGCCAGCCGCTCTAGGCGACCGCGGCGAGTACGTCCGCGAGCGGCCGCGGGATCTCGTTCTGCTCCATTGCCTCAACGAGCAAGGGCGGATAGCGGAGGTAACGGCCGCCGTTCTGCAGCCACCGGCGCAGCTGTCTCTCTACCGGCCGCCCACGCCAGAAGACCTGATTCTGGAAGCTGCGAAACGTCTCGAGCTCTCCCTGCGCCGCGACCACGTCCTGGACGCGCTCGGCGCCCAGCGCGCGGATCAGCTCGTCCTCGAGATCCGCTTCGCAGACGTACGTCGCATCGCCGAGGACGCGCCGAAACCAGCGCTCCTCACCGGCGTCGCAAAGCCCAGCGGCTCGTTGCCCCTCGTACTCCACGAACGCCCGGCGAATCGCCTGCGCGCCGCCGATCGGGACGATCTCGATCTCGCGCAGGCTTAGCTCGAGCCGCCGAGCGACGGCCTCTAGCGCGAGTCGGTCAGTAATCCCTTCGACAAGGACGACGGACATAGCCTGACGCTAGCCTGAGCCCGTGGCGACCGGTGGCTATGTGCTCCAGCTCGGCGAGGTTCCCTACCTCGAGGCCTGGGACTTGCAGCGCTCCCTCGCCGGCGCGGTGTCGCAGGGCGCGATCCCGGACACGATCGTCCTTCTCGAGCACCCGCCCGTAGTCACGCTCGGCCGACGCACCGACGAAGCCGCGGAGCTGCACGTTCCAGAAGGTGCCCAGGTCGCGGTGGTGGAGACCAACCGGGGCGGCAAGTCGACCTTCCACGGGCCCGGACAGCTGGTCTGCTATCCGATCCTCGACCTGAAGCGGCACGGCCGAGACGTGAAGGAGTACGTCCGCAACCTCGAGGAGGCGCTGATCCGCACACTGGCGCCGCTCGGGCTGGAAGCAACGCGGCTCGAGGGTCTCACCGGCGTCTGGCTGCAACGCCCGCCGCGCAAGATCGCCTCGATCGGCGTCCATGTCTCACGCTGGATCACGACTCACGGCTATGCGCTCAACGTCGACCTCGACCCGGCGCCGTTCACCGACTGGATCACGGCGTGCGGGCTCGAGGACGCCATGTTCACGACGATCGCACGCGAGCTCGGCCGTCCGGTGACCGTCGACGAGGTGCGACCGCACGCAGTCGCGGCGCTCGAGGATGTGTTCGGGCTCGAGCTCGAGGAGCTCCCGGCCGAGGACGGTACCGGCCTTTGGGGCCAACCGATCCACGCCCAGCTGGCCGTCAAGGCCTAAGGCAGCCACTCTTCCCGGAACTCGCCCTCCACCTTCTCCGGGAAGCGCGCATAGGCAACCTTGCTGTCGGTCGTGTCCTCCTCCGCGCTCGCGTTGTGCTTCATCGCGAGCTCCGAGTACGGGTACTTGCCCCAGTCGTCGCCGACCGAGCCGATGCGAGCCCCGATCGCGAGAATGGCGGCCCGACCGAATCCCGCGCCGAGGATCGTGTGGGCGACGTTCGGCGGGCAGTGGAAGTAGTCCCACTGCCGGAGCAGGCGCTCCTCGTCCTCGACGATCAGCAGTGCCTCGCCGGAAAGAACGAGGAAACCCTCCTGGTCGACCTCGTAGTGGTACATCGACATCGGCTCCCCCGGCCCGAGAACGAAGAGGTTGACGCCGACCTGCGCCTTGTCGTCGCCGATGAGATCGCTGACGAAGCCTTGCGGCCCGTAATCCCACCACTTTCCGTCGCGGACGTTGCGGACGAACCAGCTCACGACGGCCCTATGCCCGGAGCCCGTCCAACACAACCTCGAGAAAGAGGCGCCACTGGCCGGGCGGAGCGGCCATCAGCGCTGCGCGGATCAGCGGAGCGACTTCCGCCGGCGTGAGATCGCTTCGCAGCGCTCGGGCGCGCTGCGCGCGCGCCACCACCTCTTGCCCCAGCTCGTCCAGCTCCGCGCCGCGAGGCTTCTCGCCGCAGTGGACGACACACTTGTGCAGCCCGGGCGTGCTCATCGCGAGCTCGGCGACCTGGTGGACGAAATCGAAAAACGCCTGACCGGGGTCGTCGGAGGAGAGCGCCTCCTCGGCGATCACGCACATCTGCGCGACGTGCCGCTCGATGACGGCGTACATGAGGTCGTCCTTGGTCGGGAAACGGCGAAAGACGGTTCCGTGACCGACACCGGCGGCGCGGGCGATCTCGTCGATGCTGGCGTCGGGGCCCGACGCGGCGAACGCCTCCGTCGCCGCATCGAGCACCCGCTCGAGATTTCGCCGCGCGTCTGCGCGCAGCTCGACCATCAGCCGACCGGAACCGGCTCAGCCTCCGCCGACGCCTCGATCGCGGCGACGTGCCGCTTGCGCAGGAGAGCCAGCAGGACGACGAGGGCCAGGCCGACGAGCACGCCTGCGCCGGCGAACGCGTAATGGAAGCCGTGAACCTGGTCGGCCGCCGAGCCGCCGCTCGTATGGCTCGCTGCGATGGTCGACAGGATCGCCAGCCCGAGCGCGCCGCCGACCTGCTGCGACGTGTTGAAGAGGCCCGAGGCAAGCCCCTGATCTTCATCCTGGAGCCCGGTCGTCGCCACGAGCGTGAGCGGCATGAAGATGGCGCCCATCCCGAGCGAGCCGATGATCATCCCCGGCAGGACATCCGTCGCGTACGAGCCGCCGACCGGCATCCGGGCGAACAGAACCATCCCGATCACGGTCAGCACCATGCCGACCGCCGCGACGGGCTTGACGCCGAGGCGCGGGGCAAGGCTCGAGGCGAGACCCGCCGAGATCATGACCCCGGCCGTGAACGGCAGGAACGAGACGCCGGCCTTGAGCGGCCCGAAGCCGAGGATCTTCTGGATGTAGAGCGAGTTGAAGAAGAACATCGCGAACATCCCGGAGAAGGCGAGGAACATGGCCACGTTCGCCGTCAGGAGCGAGCGGACGCGGAAGATCGAGAGCCGGACGAGAGGCTCGGACGAGCGCTGCTCGATCAGGACGAAAGCCGTGAGGAGCACAGCGGCGACGACGAAGGAGACGATCGTCTGCCCGGAGCCCCAGCCGTGCGAGGCCGAGTGGACGAGCCCGTACACGAGCACCATCAGCCCGCCCGTCACGGTGATCGCTCCGGCGAGGTCGTAGCCCTGATGCACATGCTCGTCCTTCGACTCGGGAACGATCCGCAGCGCGGCGAGGAACGTCAGGATGCCGACCGGGACGTTGACGAAGAAGATCCAGCGCCACGAGAGCGACTGCGTGAGAGCGCCACCGAGCACGAGGCCGACGGCCGAGCCGCCGATGGCGATCGCGGCCCAAACGCCGAGCGCCCGCGCGCGCTCCTTCCCCTCGGCGAACGTCGTCGAGATGATCGACAGCGCCGCAGGCGAGATGAGTGCGGCGCCGAGGCCCTGGAGCGCCCGGAAGCCGATCAGCTCTCCGGAGGTCGTCGCGATTCCGTCGAGCAGCGAGGCCGACGTGAAGATGACGAGTCCGACGAGGAAGAGCCTCTTCCGTCCCAACAGGTCGCCCGCACGCCCGCCGAGCAGCAGGAAGCCGGCGAAGACGAGCGTGTACGCGTTGATCACCCACTGCAGGCTGGCCTCGTTCTTGAAGCCGAGCGAAGACTGGATGTGCGGCAGAGCGACGTTCACGATCGTCGCATCGAGGACGACCATGAACTGCGCGAGGCAGATGATCACGAGTACGACCCAGGGATTCGTGGAATGGCGGCTCATTCGGCTCCTTTCCGTAAGCGGACTCAGCAGTCCGTTTCAGGCTAGCAGCGGTCGGCTCCCCTACGCC
>DASSLB010000259.1:0-9638 GCA_035689945.1 Gaiellaceae bacterium
CACGATCGGCCAGCTCGTAGCCGAGTCGATCCGCTTCTACGGGGAGCACTTCTGGTCCTCGCTCGGTCTCGGAGTCGCTCCGGCGATCCTCGCCGTGATCAGCGCCAACGTGTCGAGGCGGACTGTCCTCATCCTCTCGCCGACGCTCTTCGGTGCCCTGCTCAGTGCGACCTACGTCTACGGGAGCGCGCTCGTGCTCGCGCGCCGGCCCTCGCGCGAGCGGCTCGTGCTCGCCGGACTTGCCGGCTGGCTCGTCTTCGCTCCCGTCCCGTTCCTCGTGCTTGCCTTCGTCCTGCCCGGAGTCCTGTGGCTCGCTGCCTTCGCGCTGCTCGTGCCGGTCGCCGTGGTCGAGAGCCTCCCGCTGCGCGCCGCCGTCTCGCGGGCCTGGCAGCTGGCGCGCGCCGACCTCGTCCACCAGGCGGGAGCGCTGATCACGCTCGCGATCGTCGTCCTGCTCACACAGGCCGTCCTCGCGTTCATCCTGCGCGGGTTCGGCGACGCCGCTGTGTGGGCCGCCTACTTCCTCGCCAGCGTCGTCGTCTCGCCGCTGCTCTTCATCGGCGCGGCGCTGCTGTACGTCGATCAGTCGGCGCGGGTCGAGTAATCAGCAAGGAATCGGGACAGGTAGCTCAAGGGCGAAACGGCGGCAACCTGTCCCCGATACAGTCTTGGTATGGCCATCTACATCATGCTTTCGCGGCTCTCCCAGCAGGGCGTGCAGACGCTTCAGAGCAATCCGGCCCGCCTACAGGAGGTCAACCGCGACGTCGAGGAGCTCGGGGCCAAGGTGCTCCACCAGTGGGCGACACTCGGGGAGTTCGACTTCGTCAACGTCGTCGAGGCACCCGACACTGCGACGATTGCGAAGGTCTCGGTTGCTCTCGGGGCGCGTGGCTCGACGAGGGTCGAGACGCTGCCTGCGCTGAGCATCGACGAGTTCGTCTCGACGATCTCGTAGCTAGTCGTCCACCGTGACGCGCCTGACGGTGACGCCCCAGGCGACGCCTGTCGCGAACAGCTCGTCCGGATCGACCTCACCCAACCAGCCGAGGAAGTGCGGCTGCGGATCGTCCTCCGTGCACCCGTAGACGGCGGCCTGCAGGTCCGGTGCCGGCGGCTCGTCCTTGGCGCGGGCGGCCTCTTCAGCCCGGCGCTCGGCCTCCTCGGCGGCGGGCCCTTCCATGTAACCGCGCGGCATGGCAGGAGGGTAGTTGCGTACCGTGGCGCCGTGCCCCATGCCCTTGCCGTCCACTCGCTCGAGAAGCGATACGGATCCGTCCACGCGCTCAAGGGCGTCGACCTGGCGGTGGAGGAGGGGGAGCTCGTCGGGCTGCTCGGCCCGAACGGCGCCGGCAAGTCGACCCTCGTGAAGATCGCCGTCGGCCTCGTGCGCGCCACGCGCGGCCGCGCCGAGATCGTGGGTGCCCGCGCCGGCTCGCGCGCCGCGCGGGCGGAGCTCGGTTACCTCGCCGAGCTCTTTCGCTTCCCCGGCTGGTACACCGCCGACGAGGTCCTGGCGCTCCACCAGCGGCTGACGCATTCAGAAGGCGGCGCGGCCGAGCGGAACCGGCTGCTCGACCGCGTCGCGCTGGCCGATGCGAGAGACCGCCGCGTCGACGGAATGTCGAAAGGCATGCAGCAGCGGCTCGGGATCGCTCAGGCGCTCGTCGGCTCGCCGCGTGTCCTCGTCCTCGACGAGCCCACCTCGGCGCTCGACCCGGCCGGACGGCGCGTCGTGCGCGTGTTGCTCGAGGAGCTTCGCAGCACCGGCGCCTCCGTCCTTCTCAACTCGCACCTCCTTTCGGAGATCGAGCTCGTCTGCGACCGGGTCGCGATCCTCCGCGCCGGAGAGGTCGTGGCCGCCGGCTCGCCGGCGGAGCTCTCGCGGCCCCGCGGGGTCGAGCTCGAGACCGACGAGGGTGTTCACACGGTCGACGGCGCGACCCGCGAGGATGCTGCGCGGCTCGTCGCCGAAGCGGTCGCAGCGGGCAGGCGCGTCTATGGCGTGCGCGTCCTCACGTCCACGCTCGAAGACACGTACCTCGAGGCAGTGGGAGACGAGGTTTCGTGAGCGCGGTCCTCACCATCGCGGGCTACGGCTTTCGCGAGGCCGTGCGGCGCAAGGTGTTCGCGGTCGTCGTGCTGCTGACGGGGGTCTTTCTCGCCCTTTTCTGGCTCGCGAACCATTACGTGTTCACGCGGCTGGACACGATCTCGCCGCCTGCCGGCGTCAACGTCGACACGCGCACCTTTGCCGGCGCCTTCCTCCTCGGGCTCGCAATGTTCGCGACGCTCTTTCTGGGCGTCGTCCTGGCCGTCTTCCTCACCCTGGGAGTCGTCACCGGAGATGCCGAACGTGGCCTGCTCCAGCCGCTCGTCGTACGCCCGGTCGGCCGTAGCACGCTGTTGCTCTCGCGGTTCGCCGGCGCGGCGGCGGTCTGCATCGTCTACGTCCTCGCGGTCTACGGGATCGCGCTGACGATCATCGACCTCACGGGGCACTGGCTGCCCTCGTCGAAGGTTGCGCCCGGCCTGGAACTCGCGGGGGGCGTCGTGATCGTGATCGCGCTCTCGATCCTCGGCTCCGTCGTTCTCTCCTCGACCGCGAACGGGATCGCCGTCTTCATGCTGTTCGGCGCGGGACTAACCGCGGGGCTGCTCGGGACGATCGGTCACGCGTTGAACTCCCACTCGATCGAGCACGCGTCGAAGGTCGCCGCCTGGGCGCTGCCGTTCGAAGCGCTGTATCAGGACGGGCTGCGGTTGATCTCGAGCAACGCGAGCGGGCTTACGGGCTTCCTGCTCCAACTCGGGCCGTTTGGCGGCGCGTACGTGCACGGCTGGGGGGTCCGGGTCTGGTCGGTCGGCTATCTCTGCGTCGCGCTAGTCCTCGCGCTGCTCGCCTTCTCCCGCCGCGATCTCTAGAGCGCGACGGCGATCTCGCCGGCCAGGCGCGCGTTCTGGGCGACAAGCGCCCTGTTCGCGGCCTCCGTGCGGCCTCCGCTCTCGCGGTGCAGGTGTGCGAGGACGAACGGCGTCACCGCCTGGCCGCTCACACCTCCGGCAGCGGCGGCTGCCAACGCCTTCTCGATGAGCGACTCCACGTCGTCGAGCGGCTCGTCCGGCGGCCGCCCGAGCAGGAGGCCCGCACCGCCGAGCTGCCAGTGCGCGTCCGCGACGCGTGCCGCCTCCTGAGCCGACTCGACTCGAGCCGAGACTGGTGGCCCCCCTTCCGCCGCGTAGAAGAGCGGCAGCGTGTCGACGCGGAATCCGAGCACCGGAATGCCGAGCGACTCGAGGAGCTCTGCTGTCGCCGGGACGTCGAGGAGCGACTTCACGCCGGCCGAGACCACGAGCGCCGGCGTGCGCGCGAGCTGCGCGAGATCGGCCGAGACGTCCGGCGGATGGGGGAAGCCGCGATGGACGCCGCCGATCCCCCCCGTCGCGAGGACGCGTATCCCGGCCGCCCGCGCGACGGCGAGCGTCCCGCCGACCGTCGTCGCGCCGACGGCTCCCTGGACGGCGGCGGCCGCGAGGTCGCGCGGACCGACCTTGCGCGCGTCGGGCGTGAAGCGGGCGAGCTCCTCCTCGGTGAGGCCGACGCGCACCGCTCCGTCCAGCACCCCGACTGTCGCCGGCACAGCGCCTGCCGCACGAACCTGCCGCTCGGACTCGAGCCCCACCTGGACGCCCTCGCCCGGCGGAAAGCCGTGCGCCACGAGCGTGGTCTCGAGCGCGACCACGGCGCCGTCACCGGCGAGCGCCTCGCGAACCTTGTCCGCGATCCGGATCATGCGGAGCGTTCCATCTCGATGAAGCGGCTCTCCTCGCCGGTGCGCGCTTCGTGGAAGCCGGCGCGCCGGTATGCGCGGAGCGCGCGCTCGTTCCAGCTTGCGACCCAGAGACGGAAGGTCTGCGGCCGCCATTCCCGCCGCGCGTACTCGAGCCCAGCGGCGATGAACGGCTGGGCGAGGCCGCGGCCCGTCAGGTCGGGGCGCATGCCGAGCCCGATTCGCACCTCGGGTCCTTCGGGGACGAAGTTGAAGAACCCCACCAGCTCGTCGTCGCCGTCGACCACCGCCCGGAGGTGCGTGCGCCGCGCCGGGTTGGCGAACAGCTCGACGCGCCTCGGGTCGGCCGACGTGTCGTACCACTCGTACGGAAACTCGTACCGCCACGCTGCGATCGCCGCCGCCTGCTCGTCCGTGATCGGCTGCACCTTCACGGCAGCGACCCTACTTTCGCGACGCAGCGCGCGGCTGCCTCGAGGCCGCGCCGCGCAGCCTCCTCCAGGGATCCACCCACCAGGAAGCCCGCGGCGAGTGCGTCTCCGGCGCCGGTTGGGTCGACAACCTCCGTGTCGAGCGCGGCGAAGTCGAGCTTCGCGTCTACCGTGGAGACGCTGCACCCACGTGCGCCGCGCTTGAGCACGCCGACCGGCGCGGTGAGGTACGCGCCGCCGAGCAGCTCCCACTCGGCTTCCGTCGCGAAGAGGAGGTCGGGTGCGAGCTCGTCGAGCAGCTCGCGGAACTGCACCGGCCCGTAGCTGCGGATCTCGGTCCACGCTGCCACGTCGACCGACACGCGCGCCCCCTGCTCACGAGCGAGGCGAGCCGCGAGGAGCGCCGCACCTGCGATCGGCTCCCGCAGCAGCGCGTAGCCGGAGAGGTGGAGGACGTCGCACGTGACCCAGTCAGCGTCGAGCTCCTCCGGCGCGAAGGTCGGCGCGACGCCGGGGTCGGAGGCCAGCGCACGATCGCCGTCGCCGACGATCGAGACGACGACGCCGGTCGGGCCGGCGGCCACGGGACCAACGAGGTCGACACGGTGCGCTGTGAGCTCTTGCGCGACGAGTTCGCCCGCCGGGTCGTCGCCGCGCTTCCCGATGCAGCGTGCTTCCGCGCCGAGCTCGGCTGCCCACGCGGCCACGTTGGCTGCCTGACCTCCGGCTCCCGCACGGTTCGAGGCCCGCACGTCCCCTCCGGGAGTCAGCGGTTCCGAGAGGAGGACGACAACGTCGAGCAATACGTCACCGAACGTCGCGATGCGCAAGGCACAATCGTCCCATGGACGCGGAGAGGAGAGCGGGGAGAGCGAGGGACTTCATCCTGGGCGGCCTCGTCGGGGCTTCGGCGGCGGTCGCGACTGCTCGGCGGCGTCGCATCGTGCGGCGCCGGCGCGATCAGCGGCCGGAACGCCCCGCGGGCCTCGCCGCGTTCGAAGGCGCACCGTGCTTCGAGGAGCTGCTCGAGGAGAGCGCGGCGGAACGCTCCAGTTGACCCATCGTTTGACAACAAACTTCGGAGAGAATGTGAAGTGATGGTGCGTCCGTCCCGTGTCCTAGCCCTGCTCACGATCCTTGCCGCGGTAACCGTCGCACTCGCGGCGCCGGGCATTGCGGCCGCACGCCAGAACCCGCCGCCCCCGCCGTTCACGGTCTACGTCCTCGACCGGATCAGCGACACGACGTTCGCCACGCTCGCCGAGCGCGGCGCAGTCGGGCTGATGCGGCCGAGCTACGGCCCCACAACGAATCGCAGCCGGGCGCTTGCCGAGCTCGTGCGTGGGACCGAAGTGTCCTCCCGACTCGGCGGCGTCCCGAAGGGCAAGCCGCTGTTCGACGCCAAGAAGGCCAGCGTCTTTCCGAACTGCCACATGTGCATCGTCGTCCAGCTGCCGCCGCGTGGTGCACCGACGTCGAACGACCGGCTCTACCGCATCGCTGTGATCGGCCGGAACTTCCACGGGCTGCTCACGTCGCCCACGACGCACATCCCAGGCCTCGTCTCCGTGGTCGACGTCGCGCCGACCGCGCTGGGGCACGTCGCGACGACGCTCTCCTGGGCGCCTTCGAGTCACGCGGTCGGGAAGCTTTCGAGCCTCGGCAATGCGATCGACTCGAACAACCGACTCAAGTTCCCCGCGCTGTTCATCCTCGCCGGAGTCATGCTCTTGCTTGCGCTGCTCGGGCTGCGCGCGGCGGTGACCGCGGTCCCGGCTGCGCTGCTGATCAACCTCGGCCTCGGGATCGGGCAGGTCTCGAACGAGGTGCTCCTGTGCGCGGCCGTCTCGGCCGGAACCGTGCTCCTGGCGCTCGCGCTCGCACGCTTCTGTCGCAGCGAGTCGGCGCTGCTCGGGCTCTACGGCGGAGTCGTCGCGCTCTACGCGTTCGTCATGATCACGCGACCCGAGTGGCAGGCGGTGAACCCGTTCGGTCCGACCCAGAACTCGCGCTTCTGGGGAATCGGCAACCAGGTCGAGACGCTGCTGCTCGCGCCTCTGCTCGCCGGAGCGTTTCTCGCGCGCCGACGCTTCGGGCTGGTGGGTTTCGTGGCCTTCGGCGTCTTCGGTCTGGTGGTGATGACCGACAACCGGCTCGGCGCCGACGGCGGCGGCGCGATCGCTCTCGGCATCGCGCTGGCGGTGCTGGGGACGCGGTTGTTCCGCTTCGGTCTGGGCGGCTTCGTCGGAATGCTCGCGTCCGCGGCTGTCGCGGTTCTCTGGATCGTGTCGCAGGGTCTGTCCGAGCCTGGCCCGAATCACCTCCGGAGCGCGTTCTCGCACGGCGGAAGCGGCCTGCTCGCTTCGCTCGAGAGCCGGGTGCCGTTGTCGTATCTGCCGGCGCTGCACGCGTGGCAGCTGGTCGTTCCGCTGTTCTTCGCGCTAGCGGTCACCTTCGCGCTCGCCTGGCGCGCCGCGCGGCAGCGATCGACGCGAGATGTCCTGCTCGCCTTCGGCGTTGCCATCGTCACGTCGCTGCTGGTCAACGACTCCGCCGCCTACGAGCTGGCGGGGGGAATCGCGGTGGTGGGAGCCTTCGCCCGCTTCGCGCCCGCACATGTTCCGGCGCGTGCCCGCGTTCGCGAACCGGCGAGGATCGAGCCCGAGCCTGTTCCGGTCGAGCCACCCTCCGGCTAGGGCTGGAGCTTCCTGCGGCGGTGGTACCGTCCGCAGCCGTGCCGATCTACGAGTACCGCTGCCCGAACGGGCACCACTTCGAGCGTTTCCAGGCGATGACGGCTCCGCCGCCGGAGCGCTGCGACGTGTGCGAGGCGGCGCCTGTCGAGCTCGTCCTCTACCCGGTCGCGATCCACTACAAGGGCTCCGGCTTCTACACGACCGACTACGGCAAGGGGAAGGCCGCGAAGAAGGAAGGCGACGGCGGATCCGGATCGTCGGGCGGCGAGACCGGCAAGAGCGAGTCGAAGCCGGCCGAGAAGAAGGCGGCCGCCTCCGGCGACTAGCTGGTTAGTAGCCCCCCGAGCCGACGATGCAACCGGGCGCGTAGGGCTGGCCCTTCGGCGGGGGCTGGGGAGCGGACTGCCCGAGGACTTCGTCGATCACGCGGATGTTCTCCGCGCTGCCGACGATGTAGTCGCCGCCGCCGATCGTCTCCGAGGTCCCGCCGAGCCGACAGTGGATCGCCTTCCCAGCCCGGAACTTCACCCAGGCGAGCTGCATGAGCTGCCATGTCGAGAGATCGGTCGCGATCGGCTTCAGCAGCGAGCTGCCGTTGAACGGCAGGGAGAAGAACTGCGAGGGGCTCGACAGCTTGCTCAGCGTCGCCTGCTGGACGAGCTGCTGGTCGTGCTGGCGGTCGAAGTCCGTCCAGGACGGGTCGAGCTGGTTCTCGCGGACCCGCGAGAAGATCAGCGCTTGGTGCCCGTTCATGTGCGTCGGGCCCTTGTTGAAGCGCCAGCCCTTCCACTGCAGGCATCTCTGCTGCGTCGAGTACGGGCAGTCGAACCTGTTCGAGAGGATGTTCCTCGGCACGTTCACCGTGATCCCGCCGACCGCGTCGATCAGCTTTTCGAACTGGTTGAAGTCGACGATCACGACGTGGTTGACAGGCAGGGACTGCCCGAGCAGCACGTCCAGTGTCCGAACGGCGAGCTTCGTCCCGCCGAACTGCATCGCCGCGTTGATCTTCTGGTAGCCGTAGCCCGGGACGTTCACGCGCAGGTCGCGTGGGATCGAGAGGTAGTAGAGCCGGTGATGACCCGGATCCGTATGGAGGAGGGTGATCGAGTCGGAGTGCTGGTCGGCGCCGCGGCCCTGGCTTCCTTTGCCGGTCGCGTGGTCCGTGCCGAGCAAGAGGATCGTCGTCGAGTTCGAGAGCAGCAGGCCGTTGTCCGGGGTGAGCACCGGGCGCACGTTCTTCGGCAGGCGCTTGTTGGCGTCGCTCACGCCGCTCGACACCGAGAGGTATCCGAGGAGCCCCCAGAGCGCGGACAGAAGGATCAGGGCGAGAATCGTGACCAGCGTCCAGCGCCGCCACGTCCAGCCGAGCCACAGACGCCGCCGCCGTTGCCGCTCGACGATCCGGCCGGGGCCCTGTCCGTCGCTGCGGACGGCCCGCCGGGCCTCCCGCTCGCGCCGCGCCAGCGGCACGCTCCCCTTGGCGCGGCCGCCGCGATAGACGCGATACGGCTTCTCCCCGGAGGCCCCCATGCGGACGTTTACGGTACCCACAGTGCAGGCGAGCCATGCGATCGGGGTCGACCTCGGCGGCACGAAGATCCTCGCCGGAGTCGTCAACCGCGACGGGAGCATCGTCCGCCGTCACGAGCGTGCGACTCCGCAGGACTCGCAGGAGCACGTCCTCACCGAGCTCGAGGCTGCGGTCGCCGAGCTGCTGGACGATTCCATCGGGGCGGTCGGCTTCGGCGTGCCGTCGCCGATCGACCAGGCGCAGGGCCTCGTCGTGCGCTGCGTGAACTTGCCCCTCGAGAACGCGCTGCTGCGCGACCGGATGCACGAGCGGTTCGGCGTCCCGGTCGGGCTGGACAACGACGCGAACGCGGCCGGGATCGGCGAGTGGCAGGCAGGCGCGGGGCGCGGGGAGGACGACATCGTCATGCTGACGCTCGGCACCGGCGTCGGCGGCGGCGTCATCTCCGGCGGGAAGCCGTTTCGCGGCCGAAACGGTGCAGGCGCAGAACTCGGCCACGTCGTGATCGTCCACGACGGTAGGCCCTGTCAGGGCGCCTGTACCGGGCGCGGCCATCTCGAGACGTATGCGAGCGGGAGCGCGGCGACGGACGCGGCGCGCGAGACGTTCGGGCCGTCCGCGGACGCGCACCGGCTCGTGCGGCTCGCAAACGAGGGCGACGCCAAGGCGAAGGACTTGCTCGAGGACGTCGGTCGTCACCTCGGCTCCGGCATCGGCTCCTTCGTCAACATCTTCGGGCCGCGGCTGGTGATTTTCGGCGGCGGCTTCGGCGTGGCCGCGTACGACTATCTCCGCGGGCCCGCGGAGGAGGTGATGCGCCGTGAGGCGCTCGAGCCCATGCGGAGCGCGGTGCGCATCGCGAAGGCCGAGCTCGGCACGGCGGCCGGCCTCATCGGCGCCGGCTTCGTCGGGTTCGAGGCGCTGGACGCAGCGGGCTCCTGATGCCGCTCGCCGTCTGTGCGACGCCGATCGGCAACCTCGAGGACGTCACGCTGCGCGTGCTCGCGGAGCTCGGCGCGGCCGACGTCGTCCTCTGCGAGGACACGCGACACACGCGAGGTCTCCTCGAGCGGCACGGGATCGGCGCGCGCCTTCTCTCCTTCCACGAGCACAACGAGGCGCAGCGTACGGCCGAGATCCTGCCGCGGCTCGAGGCCGGGGAGCGGATTGCGCTCGTCTCGGACGC
>DASSLB010000260.1:0-5425 GCA_035689945.1 Gaiellaceae bacterium
GCCGGACCTGCGCCAGACGACGAAGCCGCACGAGCACGGCGCCGCGCGACCCCGGCCCGTAGCCGCCAATAAGATCGGGGGATGGCTCCGAAGACGCTGACCGGGCTCGAGCTCGACCTCGACGACGCGCCCGCGCGCGACGCGGAGCTCTTTCTCGTCGACGGCAACAACCTCGCGTACCGCGCGTTCTTCGCCCTGCCCGAGGAGCTCGCGACGAGCGAGGGCTTCCCCACCGGTGCGCTGCTCGGCTTCGCGAACATGCTCTTCAAGCTTCTCTCGGACTACCGGCCGAAGGGCGTTGCCGTGGCCTGGGACACGCGCCCGGTGCACCGCGCCGCGGAGGCCGAGGCAGCCGAGGTCGTCTACAAGGAAGGCCGCCGGCCGATGCCGGATCTGCTCGCCGAGCAGTTCCCGCACTTCCGGCCGATCGTGGAGGCGTTCGGCTACCGGAACCTCGAGTTCGAGGGCTGGGAGGCGGACGACGTGATCGCGACGCTGGCGACCCGGGCGGACGGCGAGGACATCAAGACGTGTGTCGTCTCTACCGACCGCGACGCGTTCCAGCTCGTGTCCCAGAACGTCTGCCTGATGATGACGCCTCGCGGCGTGAGCGACGTCAACGTCTACACGCCCGAGCGGGTGGAGGCGCGTTATGGAATTCGGCCCGAGCAGATTCCGGACTTCATCGGCCTCAAGGGCGACACGTCCGACAACATTCCGGGCGTCCCGGGGATCGGCGACAAGACGGCGGGGCAGCTCATCGCGCAGTACGGGTCGCTCGAAGGCGTGCTCGAGCACGTCGAGGAGCTGTCGCCGGCCCGGAAGAAGAACCTCACGGAGTTCGCGGAGCAGGCGCGGGCCGCGAAGGGGCTCGCCACGATGCGCCGCGACCTCGAGCTCGACTGCGACCCGGCCGAGCTCGTGCTCGCGCCACCTGACCGCGCGCAGCTCCGCGAGACGTTCCGCCAGTTCGAGTTCCGTGCGCTGCTGGGGCGGGTCGACGAGCTCGACGAAGCGGTGCCTGCGCGCGAGCGCATCTCGGCGGGCACGGCCGTTTCCTGGCGCGAAGGCGACGTGCCGAATGTCGACACGATCGCGGGAATTGCGGCCGAGGATGACCGCGTCGCCGTCGCGTTCGGCGACGAGGTCGTCGTCTCGTCGCGCCCCGACCGGCTGGAGGGGACGTTCGTCGCACACGACGCCAAGACGCTGCGGGTCGAGGCGGCGGACGACACGATGATCCTCGCCTACCTCATCGAGCCCGCCAGGAGCGAGTACCTCCTCGACGATCTCGCCGCGGAGTACGCGGTCGAGGCAGTCGTCGAGCCGGAGGCGGAGGAGGAGACCGCGCGGCTCGTCCGGCACGCGGCGGTCACGCTGCGCCTGCGCGACCCGCTGCTCGAGCGCGTCCGCGAGCGCGGCGCCGAGCCGCTCTACCGCAACGTCGAGATGCCGCTCGTCGGCGTTCTGCGCGGGATGGAGGAGGCCGGGGTCTGCATCGACTCGTACCGGATGGGCGAGATCACGGCGCGGCTCGACGACCGAGTCGAAGAGCTCGAGTCGCGCGCCTACGAGCTCGCAGGCGAGGAGTTCGTGCTCGGCTCGCCGCAGCAGCTCGGGCGCATCCTCTTCGAGAAGCTCCAGCTGACCGCAGGCCGGAAGGGCAAGACCGGCTACTCGACCGACGCGAAGGTGCTGCGGGCGATCCGGGCCGAGCACGAGATCGTGGCAGTGGTCGAGGAGTGGCGTGAGCTCACGAAGCTCCTCAATACGTACCTTCGCCCGCTGCCGTCGTTGCTCGGCCCGGACGCCCGGCTGCATACGACCTTCAACCAGACGGTCGCCGCCACCGGCCGCCTATCGACGACGAACCCGAACCTCCAGTCGATCCCGATCCGCACCGAGCTCGGCCGCGAGATCCGTTCGGCGTTCGTCGCGGAATCGGGCTCGCGCCTGATCTCCGCCGACTACTCCCAGATCGAGCTGCGGATCCTGGCGCACGTCTCCGGCGAGCCGAAGCTGCGCGAGGCGTTCGAGCGCGGGGAGGACATCCACACCGCAACGGCGGCCGAGGTGCTCGGCGTCGACCCCGCGAAGTTGACGCCGGGCGAGCGCTCGATCGCGAAGATGATCAACTTCGGGATCGTCTACGGGATCTCGGCGTTCGGCCTCTCCGAGAACCTCGAGATCCCGCGTGAGCAGGCGCAGGAGTACATCGACGCCTACCTCGCGCGATTTCCTCTAGTGCAGGACTTCATCTCCCGCACGATCGAGCAGGCAGAGCGCGACGGCTACGTGACGAGCCTGCTCGGGCGGCGGAGGCCGGTGCCCGAGCTGCGGGTGCGGAACCGCGCGACGCGCGCGTTCGGCGAGCGGGTCGCGGTGAACTTCGTGATGCAGGGCTCGAACGCGGACATCATCAAGGTCGCGATGGTCGCGATCGAGCGGCGGCTGCGGAGGGAGGGGAGGAGCGCGCGACTCGTCCTCCAGGTGCACGACGAGCTGCTGCTCGAGGCACCCGATGCAGAGACGTCGGTGGTGAAAGACCTCGTACGCGAGGAGATGTGCAGCGCGTATCCGCTCGACCCGCCGCTCGCCGTGGACGTCGGCGCCGGCGACTCCTGGGCCGACGCGAAGAGCTAGGCGCGCCTCGCAGTCAGACGAGAGGACACTGGCCCAGTCGAGTGGGCGTGGCGCCGGAGGAAGCGGATAACGGAGTGTCAGCCGAACAGGAGGGTGGCGGCGACCGTGAAGACGAGATACGTCCCGATCAGGGCGTTCACGACAATCCCTCTCGTTCCCAGGCGCCGCTCGCCGAGGCCACGCGCGCGGACGCCGAGCACCACCCCCACGACAGCGGGCAGCACCATCAGCGCGAGGAGCAGGAGGCCCGCAACGTAGCCCCACGCCCCAGCCTTGGGAAGCAACTCTTGCTCCTCGAGATGGAAGACAGCGAACCCCAGGATTGTTCCGACGATCCCGGCGACGACAGCTGCGACTGCCGTTGCGGCCACCATCAGCAGCGACTGCGTTGCTGCGCGCCGTCCCGGATCCTCCGGAAGCGAGAACCGGTGTCGCTGAGGTGGAGTGACTAGCACGGCCACAATTGGCCTCCCTCGCCACCATCGTCACTCGCAGAGAGGGCCAACCGCATCAGGGGTTCCGCTGATACGTCGGCGCGCCTCCGGCATGCTCAACCGTCGCCGGTGCCTCAGGCAGCTCAGGGTAATTCCGGGAACGGGCCCAGCCGAGCGTTTACAAGCGCGTCGGGATGCTCTGGGCGAAGTGGAATACGTTCTGCGGGTCGTGCTTCCGCTTCACGGTCGAGAGGCGGCCCAGGTTCGAGCCGTAGTACGCGTGCTTCCACGACTCGAGATCCGGGTCGATGTAGTTCTGGTACGCGAACCCCGAGACGTACGGTCGCATAGCTGCGTAGAGGCTGCGGTTCCAGTGAAGGTCACCGGCTCCGGCCCCGACCCAACCCGAGTAGTACTGGATCGAGAAGAGCGCGTTCCGGTGGACGAAGGCGGTGTCGGCGACGTGGACGCGGTTGATCGCGCCGCCGGACGCGTCGAAGATGAGTGCTGCGCTGCCGAGTGACGTGCTGGCCTGCGTCGCCTCCATGCCGGCCAGCAGCGTCCCGATCGCCGCGTTCGAGAGAGGCGTGTTGACGTAGTCCGACCTGCTCTTGAACCTGGCGTGCGGGACGACCTGGCACTGCTCGATCGGGTGACACGCGGCCCAGTGCATGATCGCGTCGATATAGGTGAGCGTCCCGACCGTCACGCGGGTCGGCGTCCCGGTCGAGACGAGCGGGGCGATCAGGGATCTGAGGTCGGTCTCGCTACCGAAGTACTGCCCGCCGGAGCTGACGAACGGCACCGTCCCCGGGCCTCTCGCGCCGGCCGTCGACATGTAGAGCGTTGAGAAAAGCTCGTCCGGCGCGTGGGGCGCGAAGGCCTGCCACGCGCGGGTGGCCCGGGCCGCGTCGAACCAGGGCCAGACGACCTGGTAGTACGCGACGTCGCCGACGTGGTGCGTCCGGAAGCGGAAGCTCGTGACGATCCCGAAGTTGCCGCCGCCCCCGCCGCACGAGGCCCAGAAGAGATCGCCGTTCTCGTGCGGGCCGCACTCGAGGAGCTTCCCCTGCGCGGTCACGAGCGAGAGGCCGACGAGGTTGTCGCATGTCAGGCCCAGCTTGCGACCGGCGTAACCGACGCCTCCGCCGAGCGCGAGGCCCGCGATTCCCACGGTCGGGCAGGAGCCGGCCGGAATCGTCAGGCCGAGCGGCGTGAGACCGCCGTACACGTCGATCAGCCGTGCCCCGGCGCCCACCGTCGCGATGCCGCCGTGCATGTGCATCCGGTTCATCCTTGACACGTCGACTACGACGCCCTTGTTCGTCGTCGAGTAGCCGGCGTAGGAGTGGCCGCCGCAGCGAGGGACGATGTGAATCGCGTGCTTCTGCGCCCAACGAACCGTTCTCTCGACGTCGTCCGCGGACTCGCAGTAGACGATCGCCTGCGGGTGCTCGCCGTCGAAGCGGCCGTCGACCAGCACCTTGTCCCGCGCATACGCGGCGCTCGACGGCGTGACGACTGTCCCCTGGATCTCGCGCGCCAGCTCTCGGAACGGCCCGGCCGCCGCCTCGAACCGGAACCCGGAGAGCGCGCCGACGGCTCCGGCGCCGAGCGCGACGCCCGCTGCCCGCTCCAGGAACTCGCGCCGGTCGATGGACCTACATCCCGCCCATGCCGCCGCCGGGGACGACGAAGCCGGGGACCGATCCGGGCGCCGCCAGGACGCCGACGGCAAGCACGAGCAGGAGCAGGGTCGTGGACCAGACCGCGATCCGCCGCCACGGCATGACCTTCTCGATCGTGATCAGGCCCGCGACGACGGCCATCCAGAGGATGCTCATCACGCCCAGCGCGAACAGAGCGGCCATCAGCGCCCAGCAGCAGCCGAGACACCAAGCCGCGTGCTTCGAGCCCATCCCGAACGCTCCTCGGACGCCGTCCCGCCACGTCCCGAGCAGGAACCCGAACGGGCTCCGGCACTTGCTGAGGCAGATGTCCTTCAGCGGCGTCAGCTCATAGACGGCCGCGACCGCGAGCACGCTGCCGGCCAGCCACCGCCCCCCCGAGTGCCAGGCGAGCTGATTCCCAAGAAGGTGCCGCGCGATCGCATAGAGCCCGTATGCGGCGACGCCGGCCGAGCCCCAGACGACGAGATAGCCGGCGGTGAAGGCGACGGGCCGGGCGAGCCCGCGCTCACGCGTCATCCGCGCGTAGAGGGCGACCGTCGGCGAGACCGCCGGCAGCATCATCGCCGCCATCATCACTACCCAGACGCCGATGAACCAGCCGAGCGTGCCGAGGTCCGCGCCCGGGTTCGCGCCCATTCCCGACATCGCGCGAACGGT
>DASSLB010000261.1:0-3344 GCA_035689945.1 Gaiellaceae bacterium
GTGCGGATCCCGCTCGTCACGGCGCGGTGCCGCAAGGCGGCCCCACGTCCCGGCGAGACGTTCGGCGCCCTGCTGCGGCGGCTCGGCGCCTCGGACGCCGCGATCGAGCGCTTCTGGGACGTGTTCATCCGGCCGGCGCTCAACCTCCGTGCAGACGAGGCGGATGCCGATGCCGGTCTCTTCACCGTGCGCACTGCCCTGCTCGGACCCCGTGCCAACGCCGACCTGATCCTGCCGGCGCGTCCGCTCGGCGCGATGCACGGGGGTGCGGCGGCGCGGGCGCTCGAAGCCGCCGGAGCCTCGGTGCAGCCGGACAGCCGCGTGGATTCGCTCGACGACCTCCGCGCCGACGGGATCGTCGTCGCGGTGCCGCCGGCGGAGAGTGCCCGCCTGCTCGGCGAAGAGCCGTCCCCGCTGGAGGACTCGCCGATCGTCAGCGTCCACCTCTGGTTCGACCGGCCGCTGCTCGAGCAGCCGCTCGCCGCATTGCTCGACTCGGATGCGCATTGGGTCTTCGACCGCGGCTCGCTCACAGGAAGCCGGCCCGGCCGCGGCCAGTACCTCACGGTCGTTTCGAGCGGAGTGCCGGAGTTGCTCGAGGTGCGAGGGCGCGAGCTCGTGGAACGGGTCGCGGGCCAGTTGACCGAGCGGCTTGGCACCGCCGAGCTGCTCTGGTCACGGGTCAGCCGCGAGCCGTACGCGACGGTCGCGCTGCGGCCCGGCGTGCAGCGGCCGGGCGTCGCGACCTCCCACGCGAATGTCGCGCGCGCGGGCACCTGGACGGACACCGGCTGGCCGGCGACGATGGAGAGCGCGATCCGCAGCGGCCGCGCGGCGGCTCAGCACATCTTGAGCGGGATTTCCGCCAGAGTTACGGCCTGAGATGGCCGCCACCGCCGAGCTGACCCGCCTCGAGGAGGCGATTGATCGCGGCGCCCGCCGCCTGCTCGAGCTGCAGCGTCCCGACGGAATCTGGGTCGGCGAGCTGGAGTCGAACGTGACGATGACCTCGCAGCACTTGTTCTGGAACCACTACCTCGGCCTCCGCACGCCCGACCTCGACCGGCGGATCGCGAACGAGCTCCTGGCGCGGATGCGCGACGACGGGACGTGGTCGATCTGGTTCGAGGGCCCGCCGGATCTCTCCACCTCCATCGAGGCCTACGTCGCCTGCCGGCTTGCGGGCGCCGATCCCGGCCCCCGCGCGCTCCGCTACATCCAGCGCGAGGGCGGGATTCCGCAGAGCCGCCTGTTCACGAAGTGCTTCATGGCGCTGCTCGGGCAGTGGCCGTGGCAGCGGATGGTGCCGATCCCCCCCGAGCTCGTCCTCCTGCCGCCCTCGGCGCCGTTCTCGATCTACAACTTCGCGTGCTGGGCGCGGCAGACGTTCGTTGCGCTCGCGGTCGCGCAATCGCTGCGACCCGTTCGGCCGGCCGACCTCGATCTCGCCGACATCGGCGCCATCTCCGGCCGCACGCGGCCCGCGCGGCGGCCGAACCGACTCCGCAGGCGCGCCGTCGACGTTGCCGAGCGCTGGATCCGCGAGCGCCAGGAGGCCGACGGGTCGTGGGGCGGGATCCAGCCGCCGTGGGTCTGGGGGATCATTGCGCTTGCCGCGCTCGGCCACGGGCTCGACGACCCGACGCTCGGCAAGGCCGTGGAAGGCTGGCGCGGATTCATGGTGGAGGACGGCGAGCGGCTCCGGCCCGAGGCCTGCCAGTCGCCCGTGTGGGACACGGGGCTCGCGCTGCTCGCGCTCCGTGCCTGTGGCGTTCCCGACGACCACCGCCAGCTCGTTCGCGCCGGCGAGTACCTCCTGTCGGAGGAGGTGCGCGTCAAGGGCGACTGGGCGATCCGCAGGCCAGACCTCGCGCCCGGCGGCTGGGCCTTCGAGTACGAGAACGACAACTACCCCGACGTCGACGACACCGCTGTTCTCCCCCTCGCCCTCCACGGAATGGGGATCGGCGAGGAGGGAGCGATCGCGCGCGGCCTCGACTGGCTCGTCGGGATGCAGTCGCGTGACGGCGGCTGGGGAGCCTTCGACGTGGACAACAAGGCGATGTGGCTCTACAAGATCCCCTTCTGCGACTTCGGCAAGGTGACCGACGAACCGAGCGCCGACGTCACTGCCCACTCGCTCGAAACCCTCGGAACGCTCGGCGTCCATCACGACGCGGCGGAGCGCGGGGTCGAGTGGCTCCTCTCCGAGCAGGAGGAGGACGGCTCGTGGTTCGGCCGCTGGGGCGTCAACCACATCTACGGCACCGGCGCAGCGCTGCCGGGCCTCGAGGCATGCGGCATCCCGCACGATCATCCATCGATGCGGCGCGCGGTCGCCTGGCTCGATTCGGTGCAGCAGGAAAGCGGCGGTTTCGGCGAGGACATCCGCTCCTACGGCGATCCGGCGTGGCGCGGCCGCGCGAATTTCACGACGGCATCGCAGACCGCGTGGGCGCTGGCGGCGTACGTGGCCGCAGGAAACGCTGAAGATTCGAGCACCCGAAGGGCGGCAGACTATCTCTGTGCCGCGCAGCGCGCGGATGGTGACTGGGAGGAGGAGCACTTCACCGGGACAGGATTTCCGCTGGATTTCATGATCCGCTATCACCTGTACCGCATCACGTTTCCCCTGTTGGCGCTCGGACGACTGAGAGAAAGGTTGGCTGGATGAAGTTCCCGCTCGCATCGACGGTCTCGATCGGCAAATACGTCGCCGCGCAGCAGCGCAAAGGCGAGCGCTATCCGCTCGTGCTGATGCTCGAGCCGACGCTCGCGTGCAACATCGCGTGCATCGGCTGCGGGAAGATCCGCGAGTACGAGTCGAACCGCGCGCGCCTCTCGGTCGAGGAATGCGTCGATGCCGCGGTCCAGTGCCCCGCTCCGGTCGTCTCGATCTGCGGCGGTGAGCCGCTCGTCTACAAGGGGATCGACGAGGTCGTCCCGCAGGTGCTCGAGCTCGGCAAGACGATCGAGCTCTGCACGAACGCGCTGCGTCTCGAGCAGTGCCTCGACTGGTTCGAGCCGTCGAACCGGCTGAGCTTCGTCATCCACCTCGACGGGATGCGCGAGATCCACGATTACGTCTGCGATTACCCGGGTCTCTGGGACATCGCGATCGACGCGATCAAGACGGCGCGCGCCCGTGGGTTCCGCGTCACGACGAACACGACGATCTTCAAGGAGACCGAGGTCTCAGACGTCGTCGAGATGATGCGCTACCTCACGAACGACGTCGGGATCGACGGGATGATGATCGCCCCCGGCTACCAGTACTCCCAGATCGATCCGGCGCTGACGATGACGCGCGAGGAGCACGAGGAGAAGTTCCGGGTCATTCGTGC
>DASSLB010000262.1:0-3907 GCA_035689945.1 Gaiellaceae bacterium
CCGAAGCCGAACTCGAGCGAGACGGCAAGGAGGATCGCCAGCACTGCGAGGCTCTCCTCGTTGAGCAACTCCTCGGAATCGGTGCGCTTGTCGAGTTCGTTCATGCGGGTTGGAGGGTGCCGGCGAAGACCTGCCAGGCGAGTGCGGACTTTGCGGTCAGGCTGAGCAGCATGTAGACGCGCTCGCCGTAGAGATAGTCGCGCCAGCGGCCGACGCGCCGGTACTGCAACAGCATGTTCACGGCGAACACGTTGAAGAAGACGAACAGCGAGGCGAAGATCCCGTAGACGAAGCCCGGCGGGTCGGCGGCTCCGGCCAGGTAGATGGCGATCGCGATCCACGGGATCGCTCCGGCGAAGCAGCCGAACCGGTACGCCGTCCAGTTCGTCCTCGACCTCGCCTGGTTGTGCAGCTCCATCATCCAGCCGAACAGGATCATCGTCGCGTTCAGCGCGAAGATCAGGATCAGGCTCACGATGTCGTAGATGCCGACGAGCATCGCGATCACGACGATCATCAGCGACGACGAGAGCGCGTACTCGACCCAGCGAGCCGGGTTGATCCCCCACGAGACGTTCCGCTCGTACCAGCCGTGCAGCCACGGGGAAGCGAGCAGCGAGTGCGCGAGGGCAGAGAGGAAGAGGAAGCCGGCGACGAGCGGGGCGATCCGCAGCCGAAAGAGCTCATCCGGAACCGCCACCAGCTTGTTCGTGACCGCATCCATGCGCAGGAACGAGCTCGTCACCGGGAGCGAGAATGAGCTCGCGACGGCCAGCATCGCGGCACCCTGAACGAGGTGCAGCGCTCCCATCGCAGCATTCCAGCGGCGCAGGTTCCTCAGCCGTTTGCGCATTTCCCCACTGGCAGTCTCGAGCTTCACCGCATCCATAGCAGCACCTCCGAACCGGTTTCAGGACTCATAGCGTCGCTCCACCCCAACCCTCCGACAGCAGGGACGGCACCGATCTCGCCTGCCACGAACTACCCAGGCGTCCCGGGAACTCTCGCCTTGCACGAGCGTACTCACGCTGCTGGGGCGCGTTTAGCGGCGTGCGACCATGACGCCGATTCCCGCGGCTCCGATTGCGGCGCCTGCGCCGGCTACCGTCAACGCCAGGCTGCGGCCGGGCGGCACGGCGCTCAGGGCCACGAGGAGCGCCGCCACTGTGAGGCCTGCGAGCGCGAGCGCGGCGACTGCGGCGCCGCGGCGCCAGGCAAGCGAACCGTCGGCTTCGATCCTTCCTCGCTCGTCGTTCGACCACGCGGCGAGCTCGCCGCACAGGAGGAGGAGCACGGCGACGAGCGGGGCCGTTGCGTCCACCCGATGCTGCTCGACGCTGACGACGAACGCGACATAGGTCGCGCCCCCGAGGAAGAGAGCGGCGCCGAGCCCGCGGCCCCAGACGACCGCAACGACGAGCACCACGCTCCCGAGCGCAGCCGCGGGAGCGAGATATCCCGCCGTCGATCCGGCGCGCGCGAGCACGTCGGCGAGCACACTGCCGTACGCGGCCACAGCTCCGGCGGCGGTTGCTACGCGGGCCGGGCGAGGTGCCTGAATGCGTTCACCTCCTCGAGTGGGGCCGCAAGCGGCTCACCTTCCCGCCAGGTGACGACGGGGACTCCGAGCTGCTCGTATCGCCAGCGCAAGGCCTCGCGCGAGAGGCGCCAGAGGCGGTGCGCGAGCTGCGCCGACGACGCCGGGTCGGGCGCGAGCAGCTCGAGGGGGGAGACCTCGATCACGATCAGGTCGTAGCCGCGCGCGCGCAGGTCGAGCAAAGCGGCCGCCGTACGGTCGTCGAGGAGCGGAGTGATCGCCAGCACGAGCGCTTTTGGGGGCAGCGTCCGCTGCGGCAGTACGTCGACGCCGCGCATCGCGTAGCTGTGCACGATGTCGCTTGTCAGCAGCGTGTCGACGATCGCGTAGAGCTGCCGCACCCCCGTTTCCGGCACCAGCCAGGAGAGGACCCCGCCGAAGCCGACGAGCCCAACCCGGTCCTTCCGCTGCAGGTAGCCGCGCGCGAGCGTCGCGGCGGCTCGCACTGCCCGGTCGTTCGTGCTCCGGCCCTCCGCGCGTACCTCGGCGAACGTGTCGAGGAAGAGGACGACGTCGGTGTTCCGCTCGGGGTACTGCTCGTTCACCCAGAGCGATCCGCGGAGCGCCGTCGCACGCCAGTTCACCCGCCGCACGCGGTCGCCGGGCTGCCACTCGCGCAGGTCGGCGAACTCGATCCCCTCGCCGCGGGCCCGCGAGACCTGGTTGCCCACGAACACCTGCGTCTCGAGCGGCGGCACGAGCGAGCGGAGCGTCTCCTCGGCCGGATAGACGCGCAGCCGCTGCGCCTCGCCGGCTCGGCCCTCCCACGTGCGGATGCCGAGGACGTCGCGCGCACGGAAGAGGAGCGGCCCGACGGAGAACGCGCCCCAGCGCTCGCAGTGCAGCTTCAGCTCGATGGATCGCTCTTCGCCGGCGCGAAGGTGGATTGCCCGCGCGGGCGCTCTCTCCACGCGCAGCTCCGGCGGCAACAGCGGGAGCAGCTCGTAGCGGTCGACACCGCTGTCCGAGGACAGCTCGACCGTCGCGGTGACCTCGTCCCCCTCGAGCGCACGGTCGCGGTCGAGCGACAGACGGACGGAAACCTCCGGCTCGCGTCCTGCCACGGCGGCGACGAGCGCCAGCACGAACGGAGCCGCGAGCGCGACCGGCTCGACCCGGCCGAGGGCCAGGCCGGAGACGAGCCCGGACGCTGCAAGCGCGGCGTAGGCGGACAGGCGGGGCGAGATCGAGCCGGTCACGCTTCCGCGGCACGTACGGCGTCTTCTGCGGGAGGCGTCGGCACCGTCTGGAGCGCCTCCTCGACGACGTCCTCGCCGCGGAGGCGCTGCACCCAGAGCTCCGGGCGCACCATGAGCCGGTGCGCGAGGGCGGGCACCGCGACTGCCTTCACGTCCTCGGGAGTGACGAAGTCGCGGCCGGCGAGGGCCGCCTGGGCGCGCGAGAGCTTGAGGAGCGCGATGCTGCCGCGCGGGCTGGCGCCGACCGCCAGCCGCTGCGACTCGCGCGTCGCCGTCACGAGGTCGACGGCGTAGCCCTGGATGGCGTCGGAGACGTGCACCTGCTCGAGCGCGCGTTGCATCGCGACGAGCGTTGCCGCGTCGACCACAGGCTCGAGCTCCACCTCGTCGACGCCGCGCGCGACACGGCGCTGGAGCATCTCGACCTCGTCGTCGCGCTCGGGGTACCCGATCGAGACGCGCACGAGGAACCGGTCGAGCTGCGCCTCGGGCAGCGGGTACGTCCCCTCGTACTCGATCGGGTTCTGCGTCGCAAGCACGAGGAACGGCGGCTCGAGCCGGTGCGTCGCGTTCTCGATCGTCACCTGGCGCTCCTGCATCGCCTCGAGGAGCGCCGCCTGCGTCTTCGGCGGGGCGCGGTTGATCTCGTCGGCGAGGAGAAGGTTGGCGAAGACAGGCCCGGGGCGGAAGACGAAGTCGGTCGTCCGCTGGTCGAAGATCTGCGACCCCGTGACGTCTCCGGGCATGAGGTCGGGCGTGAACTGGATGCGCGCGAAGCGGAGGGACGTCGCCTGCGCAAACGAGCGCGCGATCAGCGTCTTCGCGAGCCCTGGGTAGTCCTCGAGCAGCACGTGGCCTTCGCTCAGCAGCGCGAGCAGGATCAGCTCGAGTGGCTTGCGCTTGCCGACGATCGCCTTCTCGACCTCGGCGAGGATCAGTTCGGCGCGCTCCCGCAGGTCGGCGAGAGCGCTCACAGGGATTCCACACGCTCGATCACGGCAGTCACGCTCTCACGCGGCACGCCGCGGCCGAACCGGTCCGCGGGCTCGGGCCGGTCGGGGCGAACCCACTCCCATGCCTCCTCGCCGAGCAGCGCCCGCGCCGCGTCGGG
>DASSLB010000263.1:0-2014 GCA_035689945.1 Gaiellaceae bacterium
CGGCGCATCGTGAACGGCCGGTCGCGGAGGTGCGGGACGAGCACGCTCGCGACGGCCTCGTAGTAGTCGAGCAGGTCACCCTTCGTGATCGCCTCGTCCTCCCAGAAGACCTTGTCGAGGTTGGAGAGCTTCACCCTCCCCTCTTTCGTGGCCGCCGGCCGTTCGCGTTGCACCTCCCCGGCCGGCTTGTCGTCGCGGAGCCCCTGGAACGACGGCGCGCGGAGGTGTCCGTCATGCGTCCACTCCGCGAACTCGACCTCGCACACGAGCTCGGGCTCGACCCAGACGACATCGCCCTTCCGCACCTTCGGCATCTTCGGAACGACCGGGAAGGGCGGGTCGTCCCGCTGAAGCGGCTCGAGCTTCGCGAGCAGCTCCGCGATGGTGCGCTCGTCGAAACCGGTGCCCACGTTCCCGACCCACTCCCACTGACCACCGCGGCGGATGCCGAGCACGAGCGCGCCGAAGCTTCCGCTGCGCCGGCCCTGTCCCTTCGTGTACCCGCAGATCACGAATTCCTGCCGGCCGTGGGTCTTGATCTTCAGCCAGTCGCGGTTGCGCTTCCCCTCCTGGTACAGCGACGTAGCCCGTTTGGCCATCACGCCTTCGAGCCCCTGCGCCCGCGCTGCCTCGAGCAGCGCCTCCCCGTCCTCGAAGGCGCCGGAGATCTGGACGACGGGGTTCCGCGCCAGCAGCTTCTCGAGCCGTGCCCTTCGCTCGCTCAGCGGCAGGCCGACGACCGGCTCACCGTCGGCTTCGAGCAGGTCGAAGACCTCGTACGCGAGATGCGTGCTCCCCTGCTGCATCGCCGAGAAGCTCGCCTTCCCCTCGACGTCGAGCGCGACAACCTCGCCGTCGAGCACGGCATCGGGTGTGCGCACCGCCTTCGCCAGCTCCTTCGCCACCGGCGCGAACCGCTGCGTGAGGTCGTTGCCGTTGCGCGACACCAGCTTCGCCTCGCCGCCGCGGACATAGCCCAGCGCGCGGTAGCCGTCCCACTTCGGCTCGAACTGCCAGCCGTCCCCCCGTGGCAGCTCATCCGTCAGGGTCGCGAGCATCGCCCGGTAGATGCGCCGCCCGGCACCGGCAGCCGCCCCGTCCTCACGCTTGCGGAGGATGAGCCAGTTCTTCTCGTCGCCCGAGAGGTGCGCCGGCACGAGAGCCCACGTTCCCTCGAGCCGCTCGCCGCGCAGCCGCACGGTCAACCCGCCGTCGCGCTTCTCCTCGAGCAGCTCGTACGTGCCGCGGTCCCAGATCTCGACCGTGCCCGCGCCGTAGTTCCCTTTCGGGATCTCGCCCTCGAAGCCCCCGTACTCGAGCGGATGGTCTTCCACGTGGACCGCGAGGTGCTGCTCACCCGGCTCGAGCGGAACACCCTTGGGCACCGCCCATGAGGCAAGAACGCCGTCGCGCTCGAGTCGGAAGTCGTAATGGAGCCGCCGCGCGTCATGCCGCTGCACGACGAAGATCGGGCCCTTCGCCTTGCCGCGCGTGCCGCCAAAGGGTTCGGGCGTCTGCTTTCGATCGCGCTTGCGGTCGTATTCGTCCAGCTTCTTCGGCAGCGTTTATCAGCCTCGAGTCGTACTCCTACCGTTCACACAACTCATACATGGCGGGGGATAAGCCTGTGGATGCTGTGGACAGCGACGCTCGCCGAATCGCTTAAATCTCCGTAAAGCTGCCGCAATCTATTCAGGCGAAGACACCGAGCGACCGGAAGCGCGCTCGGCGGCGGCGGCGGAGGTCTTCGCCCGGAATTCCGCGCAGATCCGCAAGCGACGTCCGTAACACCTGCCCGAGCATCCGCGCGGCAAGGTCGTGATCGATGTGCGCCCCGCCCACCGGCTCCGAGACGATCTCGTCGATCACGCCGAGCTCGAGGCAGTGAACCGCATCGGGACGAAAGGCAGCCGCGGCTTTCTTCGCCTGCCCCGCGTCGCGCCAGAGGATCGCCGCACAGCCTTCGGGCGAGATGACGGAGTAGATCGCGTTCTCCTGCATGAGGACTCGGTCT
>DASSLB010000264.1:0-2654 GCA_035689945.1 Gaiellaceae bacterium
GCTCGCGACCGGGATCCTGCTCTTCCTGTTCTGGGACGTACTCACCGGCGCGGTCGATCCGATCGACTCGGCGCTGCAGGCTCGGCACTGGGGGAGGTTCGCGTGGCTCTCGGGGCTCGGCGCCGCCGGGTTCGCGCTCGGTCTGATGGGACTCGTCCATTACGCGGTCTGGATGCGCCGTCGCGCGAGTCGCCGCGTGACGACGATGGTCGGCCCGGGTGCTGCTGCGGTCGACGAGTTCACGTATCGCCGCTGGATCGACGAGCTCACGCCGGGAAAGCAGCTCGCTCTCCTGATCGCAGTCGGGATCGGCGTGCACAACTTCGGCGAGGGCCTCGCGATCGGCCAGTCCGCGGCTGCCGGCTCCATCAGCCTCGCCGTGACGCTGATCGTCGGCTTCGGCCTGCACAACGCGACCGAGGGATTCGGGATCTGCGGGCCGTTGGCGGGTGAGAGCACAGCACCGAGCTGGGGCTTCCTGGGCCTTATGGGGTTGATCGGAGGCGGTCCGACGTTCCTCGGAACTGTGCTCGGGCAGGCGTGGTCGAGCGAGGCGATGTCGGTCGTCTTCTTCGCCGTCGCCGCCGGCTCGATCCTGTACGTCGTCCAGGAGCTGATGGCGGTCAATCGCAGCTACGGCCGCACCGCCCTCGTCACCTGGCTCGTCGTCGCCGGCCTCCTGCTCGGCTTCGCGACCGACTTCGTCGTCAGCGCCGCCGGCGTCTAGGCGGGCGGCTGCCTGTTTCCCGCGAGCGTGCCTCAGTAGCTACACGGATGCGGTGCTCTGCGCGAAGCGCGAGCCTTGGCCTGAGCGAACGACTGGCTGCGCACCGCAGACCGAGGAGGACGAAATGACGGCAGCAACCATGGAAATCCGACCCGTCGGACCGGGCGATGTCGTGGAGACGGCGGGCCGGCGGCTGGGCGAGCCAGGCCGCACCGGCGAGATCGTCGCTGTGCTGGGCGAGGACGACCACCCGCACTACCTCGTGCACTGGGAAGACGGCCGAGAGAGCATCCTCTATCCCGGCGAGGGAACAACGATCCGCGTCAACGAGTTCGTCTTCGACAGCGCCGACTAGGTCTCCCGTCGAATCCACCTGGTGTCTAGTACGTTCGGCGAGTGACGCTTGACGCTGCCGTACTCGCGCTCGCCCTGCACCCTTTCCGAGAGCTCCCGGCCGCGCCCGGGACGGAAAGGGTCGAGCAAGACAACGCGGTCTGCTTCTTCCATCCGTATCCAAACGCGCAGCCTGTCGAGCCGCTCGATCTGGCGGTCGCCGACGTGCCCTCCGCGGTTGCGGCGGCCCGTAGCGCTGCGCGGGAACGGGGTAAGCGGCTGCAGGGATGGTGGATCGCTCCCGAGTACTCGGATCTGGGGCCCGCGCTCGAGCGGGAAGGCCTCGTGAACGAGGACACGCCGGGCTTCGAGGCCGTCGAGAACGCGATGGTGCTCGTCAAGCCGCCGCCCGGCAAGAGCGGCGAGGAGATCGTGGTCGGCGCCGTCGCGACCTACGAGGACTTCACGGCCTCGATGTCAGTGGTCATGGACGCATTCGACTTCCCCGAAGCGATGCGCGCCGACGCGGTCGCCGAGCTCCCGAAGCGCTGGGAGGAGTACCGAGACCCGAAGAACCCGGGGCGGCAGTATGTCGCCCGGTTGGGGGACGAGATCGTCGGCACGGCCGGCGCAGTCTTCGGGGCTGCGGGCATCAACCTGTTCGGGGGCGCCGTTCTCGCGCGAGCGCGCGGGCGAGGCGTCTATCGCGCGCTGACGATGGCCCGGTGGGGCGAGGCCGTCGAGCGAGGGACGCCGGCTCTGACCGTTCAGGCCGGAAGGATGTCCCTGCCGGTTCTCGCCAAGCTCGGTTTCACGAAGATCGGCGAGGCGCGCATCTACGTGGACGCGCTCGCGGAGTCGTAGGGCCCCGGGGGAGCGGTGCTGAACCGCTCCCCCACAGGTCCTACCGGACGACGTGATGGAGCTCGTAGAAGCCGTCTCGGGTCGGCTCGGCGAAGTTGTCCGGATTCGGAAATGCCCCCGGCCCCTGCTCTACAAGCGGTTGCACATGCTCGGCGAGGAACCGCTCGGCGGCCTCGCGGCTCTCCCACACGTCGAGGATCCGGAACACGCCGGCTTCATCGTCGAAGCCCGCCGTGTGTGCGATCAACCCTTCAAACGGTCCCTCGCCGATCTTGTCGGCCACGAAGTCATAGTTCGTCGTCGTGCGATCGCCGATCGCGAACTCCTGGATGTAGGCAACTGCCACGGACGCCTCCTTGATGGTTTGCCGGATCATATGAAGCTCGACGACCTCAGCCTCCTCGCTGCCGAGCTCGAGGGTGTGTCGGAGAGTCGTCGCGACGGGCTGTTCGACTGGCGATATCGCGGGCGCCTCGTCGCGCGGCAACTCGACGACGAGCACGTCGTCATCCGAGCATCGTTCGACTTCCGCGACCTTCTGCTCCACTCGTTCCCCGAGACCTTCTCGGTGCCGGAGCGCTTCGCCAAGCACATGATGATCGTGGCCGACCTCGAGCACGGGAACTCCGACGCCATCGAGGACGCGGTCATCGCAGCCTGGGAGTTGCAGTCCGGTAACTGAGCTCCGACCACGGTCCCGGCTACGCTCGCTGCCCGTGTCCCGCCTCGC
>DASSLB010000265.1:0-2008 GCA_035689945.1 Gaiellaceae bacterium
ACCGCTCAGGACACGGCTTCTTCCTCAGCTGCGAGCAGTCGTACCGCTTCTGAGCGGGGTATCGGCCGTCCCTCTCGTCTGAAGGGCGCTACTTCGTGCCGTAGAGGCGGTCGCCGGCGTCGCCGAGCCCCGGGACGATGAAGCCGCGCTCGTTCAGGCCACGGTCAACGGCGGCGCAAACGATGTGGACGTCCGGGTGCAGCCGCTGCACTTCCTCGACGCCGGGCGGCGCTGCAACGATGCAGACGAGCGTGACCGACTGCGCTCCCGCCTCCTTCACGGCGCCGATCGCCGCGCAGCTCGAATGACCGGTCGCGAGCATCGGATCGAGCACGATCGCATCCCGCTCGGCCAGGTCGTCGGGCAGCTTGAGGTAGTACTGAACGGGCTCGAGCGTCTCCTCGTCCCGGTACATCCCGACGAAGCCGACACGCGCGCTCGACACGAGCGAGAGAACGCCGTCGAGCATCCCAACCCCGGCCCGCAGCACCGGGCAGACAGCGACCTTCTTGCCCGAGATCCGCTGCGCGGTCATGCGCTCGAGCGGCGTCTCGATCTCCGTCCCTTCGGTCGGCATGTCCTTCGTCGCCTCGTAGGTGAGCAGGAGCGTGATCTCGTTCGCGAGCTTGCGGAAGTGGACGGTCGGAGTGTCCTTGTCGCGCAGGTAGCTGAGCTTGTGCTGGACGAGCGGATGCTCGACCACGGTCAGCCGCCGGTCGCTCACGCCACGTAGGTCGTGTAGCCGCGGAACCCCTCGTAGAGCGGACGCTTCGCGCAGAGCGCGTTGACCCGGCCGCGCAACGCAGCGAGGTCCGGCGAGTCGGTCAGCGCCTCACAGATGATCTGCCCCACTTCACGGAAGTCGTTCTCGTCGAAGCCACGCATCGTCATCGCCGGCGAGCCGAGCCGTATGCCCGACGTGACGAACGGCGAACGCTCGTCGAACGGAACCGTGTTGCGGTTCACAGTGACTGCGATCTCGTGCAGCCGCTCCTCCGCCGCCTTGCCCGTCCAGTCGGACTCGCGGAGATCGACGAGCAGAAGGTGCGTGTCGGTGCCCCCCGTCACGAGTGGAAGCCCTCCCTCGAGCAGCGCCTCGCCGAGGGCGTCAGCGTTGCGCCTGATCTGCGCCTGGTACTCGCGGAAGGCGTCGGTCATCGCGATCCGGAAGCACGTCGCCTTCGCTGCGATTGTGTGCTCGAGCGGGCCGCCCTGCATCCCGGGCATTACCGCGGAGTCGACCGCCTTCGCGTGCTCTTCGCGGCAGAGGATGAAGCCGGCGCGCGGGCCGGCGAGCGTCTTGTGGGTCGTCGAGGTGACGAAGTCGCAGTGCTCGACCGGGTTCGGGTGGAGGCCCGCGGCGACGAGGCCCGAGAAGTGCGCCATGTCGCAGAGGAGCAGCGCGCCGACCTCGTCGGCGATCGCGCGGAATCTGTGGGCTTCGATCGTGCGGGGATAAGCAGACCCGCCGCAGACGATCACCTTCGGCCGCACCTCCTTCGCCTTCGCGAGCACGTCGTCGTAGTCGACGAGCATCGTCTCGGGCGAGACGCCGTAGTGGACGGCGTTGTAGAGGCGACCGGAGAAGTTGACCTTGTGGCCGTGGGTGAGGTGTCCGCCCTGGTCGAGCCGCAGCGCCATCAGTGTGTCGCCGGGCTCCATCACCGCCGCGTAGACCGCCATGTTCGTCTGCGCGCCCGCGTGCGGCTGCACGTTCGCGTGCTCGGCGCCGAACAGCTCCTTCGCGCGGTCGATCGCGAGCTGCTCGATCTGGTCGATCACCTCGCAGCCGCCGTAGTAACGGCGCCCCGGGTAACCCTCGGCGTACTTGTTCGTCGGCACGGATCCAACCGCCTCGAAGACCGCGGGCCACGTGAAGTTCTCGGATGCGATCAGCTCGATCTGGCCGCGCTGCCGCTCGAGCTCGTCGCCGATCAGCCGCGCAACCTCGGGATCGATCTCGTCGAGGCCTGCGTGCCTCAGCTCCTGGAAGGTCGCCTGGGTGGTC
>DASSLB010000266.1:0-5255 GCA_035689945.1 Gaiellaceae bacterium
CGGCACGCCATGGCGCGTCGAGTCCGCGGAGGGACTGCTGCTCCTCTCGGTGCTCGTCGAGGAGCCTCTGCCGGCGACGTCGAGTCACGCAGTGATCGCGGGGGGCGAGCGCGGCGCGGCGACGGCCGGACGCGAGTTCACCCTGCTCTCGCAGCCGGAGAACGGCTGCGCGTCGGTGACGCAATTCGTCGGCTACATCCCGGTCGGGCGCGCGCCCGACCACTATCACCGCTACGACGAGGTCGTCTACGTCCTCGCGGGCCAGGGTGCCTTCCACGTCGACGGCGAAAGCGAGACATTGCGCGCCGGCTCGTGCGTCCACCTGCCCGCGCGGCTCGTCCACTGCCTGGAGAACGTCGGCCCGGGCGAGATGCGCGTCCTCGGCGTCTTCCGGCCGGCCGGCTCGCCCGCCGAGGCCTACTACCCGGACGACAGCCCCGCCGTCGTCCCCGCCGGCTGATGCCGCACATCGAGCGCACCGCTCATGTGGGCTGGGACGGGAACCTCGCCCGCGGCGCGGGGACCCTCGACGCCCAGAGCGGCGCCTTCGCGCGGCTGCCATTCTCCCTGCCCTCGCGAGTCGGCGACCCCGGGGGCAAGACGAGCCCCGAAGAGCTGCTCGCCGCCGCCCACGGCGGCTGCCTCACGATGTCGGTCGCCGGCGAGCTCACCGGCGCGGGGACGCCTCCGGAGCGGATCGATATGGATGTCACCATCGTGATGGACGAGGTCGAGGGGCGGGGTCATCAGATCGTTGGCTCGCGGGTCGAAATCGTGGTGCGCGCAGACGGGGTCGACGAGGCAGCCTTCGAGGAAGCGGTCGCGCAGGCGCACGCGGGTTGCCCGTTCTCGCAGCTGCTCGAGCGGGCGGGCGCCGAGGTGAGCATCGCCGCCCGGCTCGCGTGAAGCTCGACGAGCTCGCCGCAGCGCGACGGACACACAAGGCGTTCGGACCCGAGCCGGTTCCGCGGGAGACGTTGCTCGAGCTCCTCGCCGTCGCGCGCTTCGCGCCGACGCACCACCTCAACCAGCCGTGGCGCTTCCGTGTTCTCGGCCCCGAGACGCTCGCCGAGCTGAAGCGCGTCGCGGGCGGGAAGGAGGCGACGAAGCTCGACCGCGCGCCGACGCTCGTCGTTGCGTCCGCCGCCTTGAGCGGCGATCTCGTGATGGACGAGGAGGACGTGTGCGCATCGGCCGCAGCGATCATGCTCGTCCTCCTCGCCGCCACCGAGCGGGGAATCGCCACCTACTGGCGTACGCCGGCCGTGCTGCGCACGGGGCCCGGACGGGACGCCGTCGGCCTGCCTTCCGGCGAGCGCTTCCTCGGGCTTCTCCACTTCGGCCCTGCCGACCGCGAGCCTGCGCCGCGCGACCGCGAGCCAGCGTCTTCGTACGTCGAGTTTCTGCTCTAGGCGCCAGACAGGTCGAATCGGTCGAGGTTCATGACCTTGTCCCAGGCGGTCACGAAGTCGCGCACGAACATCTCCTCGGCGTCGTCCGACGCGTACACCTCCGCGAGTGCGCGCAGCTGCGAGTTTGAGCCGAAGATCAGGTCGACGCGGCTGGCGGTCCACTTCGCATCCCCGGTCGAGCGATCACGTCCCACGAATGTCTGCTCCTCGGATGACGTCGGCTCCCATTGGAGGCCCGGATCGAGCAGGGTGACGACGAAGTCGTTCGTCAGGAGCCCGGGACGGGTGGTCAGAACACCGAGGTCCGAACCCCCGTAGTTTGCCCCGAGTACCCGCAGACCGGCGGCGAGCACGGTCGCCTGCGGCGCCGTCAGCGTGAGCAGGCTCGCCCGGTGGACGAAGTAGTGCTCGGCCGGCCGGCCGTTCGCGGTGCCGAGGTAGTTGCGGAAGCCGTCCGCCTTCGGCTCCAGGACCGCAAACGACTCGGCGTCCGTCCATTCCTGCGTCGCGTCGCCGCGACCGGGGCGGAACGGCACCTCGATCTCGTGCCCGGCGTCCCTCGCCGCCTGCTCGACCGCCACGCAGCCTCCAAGCACGATCAGATCGGCGAGCGAGACCTTTCCGGCGAACTGCCCTCTGACGCGCTCGAGGGTCTCGAGCACGCCGCTGAGCTCGGCCGGCTCGTTGACCTCCCAGCCGTTCTGCGGCTCGAGGCGGATCCGGGCGCCGTTCGCGCCTCCGCGCTTGTCGGTGCCACGGAAGGTCGAGGCCGACGCCCAGGCCGTCTTGACAAGCTGCGCGACCGAGAGCCCCGAGTCGAGGATCACCCGCTTGAGCTCGGCGATCTGCTCCGACCCGACCGGCTCGTGGTCGATCTGGGGCACTGGGTCCTGCCAGATCTGCGGCTCGTCCGGGACGAGCGGACCGAGATAACGCGAAACCGGTCCCATGTCGCGGTGCGTCAGCTTGAACCACGCCTTCGCGAAGGCGTCGGCAAGCTCCTGCGGGTTCTCGTAGAAGCGTCGGGCGATCGGCTCGTAGACCGGATCCAAGCGCAGTGCGAGGTCGGTCGTGAGCATCACCGGCGGACGTCTCTTCCCCGCATCGTGCGGGTCTGGGACGAGGGTGTGCGCAGCCTCGTCCTTCGGCTCCCACTGCCACGCGCCTGCCGGGCTCTTCGTCAGCCCCCACTCGTGCCCGAACAGCGTCTCGAAGAAGCTGTTGTCCCACGTGGTTGGCGTGGGCGTCCATGGACCGTCGAGACCGCTCGTGATCGTGTCGTTCCCCTTACCAGTGCCGTAGTCGTTCGTCCAGCCAAGACCCATCTGCTGGATCGGAGCTGCTTCGGGATCCGGCCCGAGGTGCTCGGCAGGGGCCGCGCCGTGGGTCTTGCCGAACGTGTGCCCGCCGGCGATCAGCGCGACTGTCTCCTCGTCGTTCATCGCCATGCGGCCGAAGGTCTCCCGGATGTCGCGCGCAGCCTTGAGGGGGTCCGGCTCGCCGTTCGGCCCCTCGGGGTTCACGTAGATGAGGCCCATCTGGACGGCTGCGAACGGGTTCGCGAGCTCACGATCGCCGCTGTAGCGCTCGTCGCCGAGCCATTCGTCCTCCGCGCCCCAGTCGACGCTATCCGGCTCCCAGACGTCCTCGCGACCGCCGGCGAAGCCGAACGTCTCGAATCCCATCGACTCCAGCGCGCAGTTGCCGGCAAAGATCAGCAGGTCGGCCCACGAGATCTTCCGTCCGTACTTCTGCTTCACGGGCCAGAGAAGCCGGCGGGCCTTGTCGAGATTGACGTTGTCCGGCCAGCTGTTGAGGGGCGCGAAGCGCTGCATGCCGGCACCCGCGCCGCCGCGGCCGTCGCTGATCCGATAGGTGCCGGCGCTGTGCCAGGCCATCCGAATGATGAGCGGCCCGTAATGGCCCCAGTCGGCCGGCCACCAGTCCTGTGACGTCGTCAGCACCTCGACGACGTCCCTCTTCAGGGCGTCGAGGTCGAGGGTTGCGAACTCGGCGGCATAGTCGAAGTCCTCCCCCATCGGATCCCCGAGCGGGTTGGGCGGCTGGAGGAGCTTCAGGTCGAGGGCGTTCGGCCACCAGTCCAGGTTCGTCCGGGGCGTGCGCCAGTGCTCGCTCCCCTTGGAGGTCTCGCCCGCAACGGGGCCGGTCTTCGTCTCTGCCATGCTCGCATCTCCTCTTCGCTCGGCGAGTTCAGTATGCAGGGGGTTGCAGTGCGGCGCCGCCGGGTACATCGACCCCGTGAGCGGGGTCGCCCAGGAACGCAGCTTCGACGTCGAGTGCCCGCATTGCCGCAAGAGCTTTGCCGCGGAACCGATCGAGGGCGGGCGCGCGGCCCGCTATCTCGGCTTCAAGTGCCCGCACTGCAGGCTCTTCGTCCCGCTCCAGCGGGTGACCGAGCCGACGGGCGAGCGCTAGGAGACCGCGTTCCTGAGCGCCTGTGCCTCCGGCAGGTGCTCAAGCTTCTTCAGCGTGTTGTTTTCGATCTGGCGGATTCGCTCCCGCGTCACGCCGAAGGCACGCCCGACCTCTTCGAGCGTGCGCGGCTCGCCGCCGAGCAGCCCGTAGCGAAGCTCGATCACCTCTCGCTCGCGCCTCGGGAGAGCGTTGAGCGCCTGCTCGACGTCCTCTCGCCGCAGCGAGAGCTGGGCGGTGTCGAACGGCGATTCCGCCTGCTCGTCCTCGACGAAGTCGCCGAGTGACGAATCCTCCTCCTCGCCGATCGGCTTCTCGAGCGAGATGGGGAGCTGGGACATGCGCAGGATCTCGCGCACCTCGTCGGTCGTCATCTCGAGCTCGTCGGCGATCTCCTCCGGGCTCGGCTCGCGACCGAGGCGCTGCACGAGCTGGCGCTCGATGTGCACGACCTTGTTCAGCTTTTCGACCATGTGCACCGGGATCCGGATCGTGCGCGCCTTGTCGGCGATTGCCCGCGTCACGGCCTGCCGGATCCACCACGTCGCGTAGGTGGAGAACTTGTAGCCCTTGCGGTAGTCGAACTTCTCGACTGCGCGGATCAGGCCGAGTGACCCTTCCTGAATGAGGTCGAGGAACGAGAGCCCGCGACCGAGGTAGCCCTTCGCGATTGAGACGACGAGGCGGAGGTTGGCCTCGATCATCGCTGTCTTCGCACCCATGTCGCCGCGTTCGATCCGCTTGGCGAGCGTCACTTCCTGGTCGGCCGTGAGGAGTGGCACCTTGCCGATCTCGCGGAGGTAGAGGCGGAGCGAGTCGAGCGAAGGCTCGACGGTGAGGTCGAGCTTCGGCGCCGCGACGGCCTTCTCGTCCTCGGGCGGCTGCTGCTCGTGGGGAGGCGCCTTGTGCTGCTCGCCCTCGACGAGGTCGACGCCGTGCTCGACCAGGTAGGTGTAGAAGTCTTCGACCTGCTCCTTCGTCAGCTCGACGTCTTCGATCCCGTTGACGATCTCGTCGTAGGAAAGGAAGCCCTTCTCCTTCCCTTCGGCGACGAGCTTGTGGAGCTCCTCGACGTCAGGAAGCGCGATGTCGACGGTGAGCACGTCCCGAACCTCCCCGGTCTTGGGTTGCACGACGGCACTGCTACAACCGACCGCGACCGGCTCCGCGCCGGTAGCCCCGGTTCCTCCCTCAAGCGCGAGGCGGATACTAGTCACGGGTTGGCGATTCGTAAAGAAGTTGTCAACACGCCGTGACGATCGCGCCAACGCGCTCGCCACGGGTGTCGAGAACCGGGCGAGTGGCGAGTTCGGGAAGCTCGACCCCGAGCTGCGGGAGGAAGGCTGCGAGCGCCGCCGGGTGGGCACGGCTCGCGCCGTCCTCAGTCTTGAGCGCGACCCCGATCCCGTC
>DASSLB010000267.1:0-5881 GCA_035689945.1 Gaiellaceae bacterium
TCGGTCGCTCGATGAAGAAGAACGCGTTGAGGCACGCGGCGCACGTGAACTCGCCATCCGGCCACGGAAGCTCATGGACGTCGCCTTCGGCGAGCTCGAGCCGACCAGCAGTGAGAGCCTCGGCGTTTCGGCTCCGGGCGAGCGCAAGCATGTCGGGGCTGTGATCGATCCCGGCGGCGCAGCGCACCGTCGCGAGCGCACGCTCGAGCACCTGGCCGCCGCCGAAGCAGAGCTCGACGTAGCGATCCTCCGGCGTCAGCTGAAGGGCGTCCAGCGCGATCGCGAACGATTTCTCGTGCTCCTGCGGATCGCGGTAGTGAGCGGCTCCCGCCTCGCCGCTCGGACGCCGAGCCGTGATGTCCACGAAGCGTTCGAACTCAGGCGTTTCCGGGTCGAGCCGGCCGGCGAGGCCGTCGGCGATCAGCCGCTCGTCGTCCACGGGATTACTCGTACTGCAGGGCTTCCAGGACGTTCAGCTTGCCGGCGCGGCGGGCCGGGAAGATCGCCGCGAGCAGACCGACGATGACGGCGGCGACCCCGAAGATGATCACCTGCACCCATGGCAGGGCGAACACGATGAAGTCGATGCGCGCGGCCAGCAGTCCGCCGAGCACGAGCCCGAGCACGATCCCGATCACGCCGCCCATCAGCGCGGTGATGACGCTCTCGGCGCGGATCATGCGGCGCACCTGCCGGCGCGTCATGCCGATCGCGCGGAGCATGCCGAGCTCCCGGGTGCGCTCGAACACGGTGAGCACGAGCGTGTTGACGATGCCGAACAGGCTCACGATCACGGACAGCGCGAGGAGCACGAACAGGACGTTGAGAATCGAGTTCAGGCCGCTGATCTGGTTGTCGATGAACTCCTTCTTTGTCTGTACCTTCGCGTTCGGGAAGGCTTTCAGCTGCCGCTCGAGCGCAGCCTTGGCTGCGTCCGACTCGCCGCCTTTCATCCGGACGAAGGAAAAGAGGTTCAGCGGCGTGTCGTAGATCTTGTCCCAGGCGGTGTCCGAGATCGTGACGGGGCCGAAGGGCGAGCCACCGGTCGGTGGCTTGAAGATGCCGATCACGTGCAGGTCGACGCTCTTCCCGGTCGGTGCGGTCAGGGTCAGGGATGAGCCGACCGTCAGGTGGTGCTTCTTCGCGAAGTTGTTGTCGACGAATGCGCCGTGCGCGCCGAGGCGCGTGAAGACCGCGTTGCTGCCGCCGTCCAGCCACTTGATGTTGAAGATCTGGGCGCCGCCGGGCCCCACGGCCGTCGCCTGGTGCACGCCGTTGAAGATCTGCGCATCGCCGCCGCGAACGTTGGCGATCGCCTGGACGCCGGGCGTGCGGGCGGCCGCGTTTCCGGCCGCGATCGGGATCGGGTCGAAGTTGTTCTGCGCTGTGATCGCGTAGCCGCTGACCCAGAGGTCGTCGACCGCTCCGCGGAAGCTCTTGGTGATTCCCGCCGCCATCACGGAGACGAGCGTCACGAGCGCGAGCCCGATCATCAACGCCGAGGCGGTCGAGGCTGTCCGCTGCGGGTTCCGACGCGCGTTGTCGCGGGCGAGCGAGCCGGCGGCGCCGCCGAATCTCGTCGCAGGTGCGCCGAGCACCCAGGCGAGCGGCCGCGCGAAGCGGGCTGCGAGTAGGGACACGCCCACGAAGATGAGGAGCGTTCCGACTCCCATCGAGAGTAGGACGCCCTTCGTCCCGAGGCCGTGCGCGAAGAGGCCGTAGATGAGCAGCGCGAACCCGAGCGCGGTGAGGAGCGCCGAGCCGATCGGCCGGTACTTCGCGAAGCGACCTGGCGGCAGCTCCGATCCCTCGCGCACTGCCGCGATTGGCGGTACGCGTGTGGCGCGGAAGGCGGGACGGAGGCTCGCAAGGACGGTCACGAGAATCCCGACCACGAGGGCGACGATCACCGTCCGCGTATGCAGGACGAGGCCGTTGTTCGGGAGCGTGAAGCCAACTGCGTCGAAGAGCTTGAAGAGGCCGACGCCGAGCCCGAGCCCGACGGCGATTCCGGCGACCGAGGCGATGGCGCCGATCGCCAGGCCCTCCCAGACGATCGACCGCCGCACCTGTCGCCGCGACGCTCCCAGCGTCCGCAGGGTCGCGAGCTCGCGCGTCCGCTGGGCGATCGTGATCGAGAGCGAGTTCGCGATCACGAACGAGCCCACGAAGAGCGCGATGCCGCCGAACGCGAGCAGGAAGTCCTGCAGGAAGTTGAGGAAGCTCTCGGTGTCCTTCGCATCCGACTTGGCCTGAGCCTGCCCCGTCCGCACCTGAGTCTGCGGAGGCAGGATCCCGCGGATCTCGGTCGCGAGCGCCGCAGGAGTGACGCCGGGCTTGGCCTTGGCACGGATCTGGTCGAGCTTCCCGACACGCTGGAAGAGCCGCTGCGCGGTCGGCAGGTCGAAGCCGGAGAGGGTCGCGCCACCGAGGCTATCGGCACCCCCGAAGTGGACGAAGCCGGAGATCTTCATCTGGAGCGTCGGCCCATTCGCCTGCACGCCGATCGCCTGGCCGAGCTTCAGATCCTTCTTGTGCGCGGTCGCCTGGTCGATCACGACCTGGTTCGTCCCCGGCCAGTTCCCGTCCACGAGCGTGAGCGAGTTGAGCGCCGGCCGCTTCGGGTCGACGCTGAAGCCGAGGTTCGGCGCGCCGCCGAAATGGACGACCTTGCCCTTGAGGATGAGATGCGCTTCGCCGCCGACTCCGCCGACCGCATCGGCGACGTCGGGCAGCTTGCGGATCTTCGGTAGCAGTGACTGGGCGAAGGGCGGTGCCGTCGTGTTGTTGTTTCCGGTCAGGTCGAACGCAGACTTGCCGGTCACCGTCGCGTCGGTGCCCTGGTAGACCTGGGTGAAGATTCCGCCGAACGCGCCCTTGATCGAGTCCGTCAGGACGTAGGTGCCGGTGATGAGCGCGACCCCGAGCACGATCGCGATCGCTGTTAGCGCGGTGCGCAGCTTGCGCCGCGCCATGCCTCTCAGTGCGACGCTGATCACGTGCCGAGCGAGTTCATCACCGCGTGCACGTCCTGCTGGCTCGCGTCGCGCAGCTCCTTCACGATCAGGCCGTCCTCGAGGAAGAGGATCCGGTCGGCGATTGCGGCTGCCCGCGCCTCGTGCGTGACCATCACGGTCGTCTGGCCGTAGGCGTCGACCGAGGCGCGCATCAACTCGAGGATCTCGCCTCCCGTCTTCGAGTCGAGGTTGCCTGTCGGCTCGTCGGCGAAGAGGATCGTCGGACGCGTGACGAGTGAGCGGGCGATCGCGACCCGCTGCTGCTGGCCGCCCGAAAGCTCCGCTGGGCGGTGCTTGCGCCGGTCCGCGAGCCCCATCTGCGCCAGGAGCGAGTCGAGCCAGCCGCGATCGGCCTTCTCACCGGCGATCGAGAGCGGCAGAACGACGTTCTCCTCGGCGTCGAGCATGGGAAGCAGGTTGAAGAACTGGAAGACGAAGCCGATGTGCTCGCGCCGCAGGCGGGTGAGCTTGGTGTCGTCGAGGCCGGTGATCTCGGTGCCGGCGATCTCGACCGTCCCGGAGGTGGGCTTGTCGAGCCCGGCGAGGATGTGCATGAGCGTCGACTTGCCCGAGCCCGAAGGGCCCATGACCGCGACCAGCTCGCCCGTGCGTACGTCGAGGTCGATGCCGCGAAGAGCGTCGACCGCCGTCTCGCCTTCGCCGTAACGCCGCGTGAGATTGCGCGCCTCGATCGCCTCGTTCGCGGGCGCAACTACATCGCCTTGCGGCTGGTCCCTCACGGCCATGCCGACCAACCTAGACGAATTCCGCGCCGGCGGGAAGGGGGTTAACCGAACCCTCACCGGCCGCCGCCGAGGAGGAAACCGAGGACCGCCGCGGCATAGGCGACGACCAGGAGCTTGCCTTCGCGGCGGTGCGAGCGGCCGTCCCAGACCGTCGCCGCAACGACGACCGCCGCGCCCCCCATTGCGAACACTTCCGTCCACCGGAACGAGAGCGCGAGCGGATGCGTGAAGAGCAGCGAGAGCAAGGTCACGACCGGGAGGACGAGCAACCCGACCTGGGCGCTCGAGGAGATCGCGATCTCGGTCGCGAGTCGCATCTTCCCGCCGCGGGCGATGAGGATCGCGCCACCGTGCTCGGCTGCGTTGCCGACGATCGCCACGATCACGACCGCGATGAAGAATTCGCTCAGGCCGACTGCGCTCGCAAACGCGTGCAGCGAGTGGACGAGGATCTCGCTCACCCAGGCCGTGGCGCCGGTCGCGACCGCGAGGGCAACGAGTGCGGTCGACATCCGCCACGTCCCCTCGTTCGGCTCATCTCGGTCGCGTTCGTGCTCTCGGTGACGGCGAAGGTTCCGGCCGACGATCCAGAGGTAGAGGAGGAGAAGAGCGGCCGCGACCGGCACCGACGCCACCACAACGGTGTGGCGCTCGGGCGGCCCGGTGTAGCCGAGCGTCGTCGGGAGGACGAGCGCCACTACCGCGACGCCGACGAGCCCGACCTGCACGAGCAGCGAGCGGCGGTCGACCTTCGCTCCATCCGGGCCGGCCACCTGCGTGACTCCGTACACGAGGAGGAGATTCGAGATCACGCTCCCCGAAAGCGAGCCGCGCACGACGACCGGCAGGTTGGCGCCGACGGCGAAGAGGGCGACGATGAGCTCCGGCGCGTTCCCGAAGCTCGCGTTGAGGAAGCCGCCGATGCCGGGGCCGGTGTGCTCCGCCGCCTGCTCGGTTGCCTCGCCGATTAGCCACGCGAGCGGGATGAGGGCGGCTGCCGCGAGCACGAAGAGCGCGACCTCGCCCGCGCTCGTGAGCTTGTCCACAGCGATCGTGGCGGGCGCGAGGAGGAGCGACCCCCACAGAAGCTGGCGGTGCACGGCGACCTACCCTAACGAGGGCATGCTCGAGGCGGTTCTCTTCGACTGGAACAACACGCTCGTCCATCTCCAGTGGGACGACGAATGCGTCGTGGCCGGTCACCGGGCCGCGCTCGGGCACGACAACCCGGAGTTCACCGCCCGCTGGCGGGAGCTCCTGCTCGGCGAATCGCGCGAGTACCGGCCCTACGAGGAGCTGCTCACGGAGCTCGGCGTCGAGGATCCCGGAGGATTCATCGATCGCGAGCACGAGGTCTGGCGACAGCAATACGCGGTGCTCGCCTCGGCTGCGGCGTTGCTCGAGTCCTTGCGAGACCGAGGGCTGAAGACGGGACTCATCGCGAACTCGTGGCCCGATCCCGCTCGGATCCTGCGGGCCGACGCCGAGGCGCTCGGTCTCGCTGCCCACCTCGATGTGATGATCTTCAGCGGCGACGTGGGAGTCCGGAAGCCTGCGTCGGAGATCTTCCTCCGCGCGTGCGAGGAACTCGGCATCGATCCGGCGGCGGCGCTCTTCGTCGGTGATGACCTCGAACGCGATGTGCAAGCCGCCGCGAGCGTGGGCATGACGACGGCACAGGCGCTGTGGTTCAGAGCAGACGAGCATCGGGCGATCGAGCCGGATTTCACGGCGTTCACTGCGATGGACGTGCTCAACGTTGTTCGGCGCCTAGCCTGATTTCGGCTTCGTGTCAAGTCTTGCGTAGCCCTGCGTCCGCTCCGACAATGAGGTCATGAGCACCGAGCACGCGACCGCGACGCTGCCTTTGCACCCGCAGGACGAGGCGGAGTGCCGGCGCTGCGAGGTGCACTGCGAGAAGGTCGTCTACCCGGCAGCGTGTCTCCAGCGGTCGTGTCCGTTCGTGTACGCGTACGAGGAGCACGGGCACACCTTCATGGGCTGTCTGCAGCGAGTGTTCGAAGCGGAGATCGACGTCGAGATGCTCTCCGCCGCAGAGCGGACGCACGAGGGCTTCGGCGCCGTGCGCGCGTTGCGGCGTCCGTTGCCGATGTGCGA
>DASSLB010000268.1:0-2626 GCA_035689945.1 Gaiellaceae bacterium
AAGAGATCCGCGCGAAGTACGAGGCCGAGGGAAACCCGTACTACTCGACGGCGCGCCTGTGGGACGACGGGATCATCGACCCCCTCGATACGCGCCGCATCCTCGCACTGGGGCTCGCGGCTGCCCGCAACGCGCCGATCCCGGACACGACCTTCGGCGTCTTCAGGATGTAGCGGCGGATGGGCTACTCGGTGGTCAACGTCGACGAGATCGAGCCGAGCGGCCCCGGCGGCGCGGTCCGCTTCGTGCGCCGCGAGCTCGGCGTCGAGGCGTTCGGCGTCAACTGGTTCGAGCTGCCGCCCAACGCGGAGGGACGCAAGCACGACGAGAGCGAGACCGGGCAGGAGGAAGTGAACGTGATCGTGCGCGGATCAGGCGTCTACCGCATCGATGACGAGGAAGTTCCGTTCACGGCGGGCACGATCTTCCGCTTCGACCCCGAGACGACGCGCCAGCCGGTCGCCGGGCCCGAGGGATTCACGATGGTCGCGATCGGGGCGCCGCGCGGCAGCTACATGGCGAGGGGCCCGTTCTGATCGCGCGGATCCTGATCTGGAACCTGTTCGACTCGAAGACGACGCTCGAGGAGTTGCGGGAGCATCTGCCCACGCTTCCGGAAGGCGACGTCTGGATCGTGAACGAGGCTTTGGATCGCTTCGGAGTCATCTCGTACGGCGAGCAGCTCCCCGATCTCGGGAACGTGCCCGAGCTCATCGGCGACGCGCCCACGATCGCCGAAGAGTTCGACGTCGAGTGAGCCGACGCGGGACGTGGACCGCGGTCGGCGCGGCCGCCGTCCTGCTCGCGGTCTCGTTCTACGCACTCATCAGCTGGCTCGAGCAGGGCCAGCTGTCAGACGTGCCGGTCTATGTCCACTACGCGGGGCTCGTCCGCGGCGGAGCCGTCCCGTACCGCGACTTCAAGTTCGAGTACCCGCCCGCCGCGCTGCCCGCCCTGCTCCTGCCGGCGTACATGAGCTGGAGCTACGCGACGTCGTTCGCGATGCTGATGGGCGCGTGCGGCGCGGGCTGCATCGCGGCCGCCGCGTCGGCTCTGCGGGCGGTCGGCGCTGGTGCGGTGCGGACGTGGGCCGGGCTGCTCGCGATCGGCGTCTCGCCACTCTTGCTCGGTTCTTTGTTCGACACGCGGTTCGACCTGTGGCCGACACTGCTCGCGTTCGCGGCGCTCGCAGCGATCGTCCGGGAGCGGGCCGTCGTGAGCGGGTTGTTGCTCGGGCTCGGCTTCGCCGCCAAGCTCTGGCCGGCGGTTCTCCTGCCGATCGCCGTCGCGCACCTCTGGCAACGAAGAGGACGGCGAAGCGCCCTGGTCGTACTGGTCGCGTTCGTTGCGGTCGCGGCCGCCTGCTTCCTCCCCTTCGCGATCCTCGCACCCGACGGGCTGCGCGCGATGTTCGCCGACCAGCTCGACCGGCCGCTGCAAGTGGAGAGCCTCGGCGCGGCCGTGCTCATGGCGGCACAGCACCTCGGCATGCGTCCGCTCACGACCATCGGCTCACATGGAGGACAGGCGTTGAGCGGACACGGCGCCGCGCTCGCGACCGGCCTCTCGACCGCGCTCGAGATCACGACCGTCCTCGCGGTCTGGATTGTCTTCGCACTGCGCCGCTCCGTCTCTGGCGAGTCGACGCTCCTCGCAGCTGCGGCGGCCGTCTCGGCCCTCGTGGCCTTCGACAAGGTGCTCTCGCCGCAGTACCTGATCTGGCTCGTCCCCTTCGTCCTGCTCGTGCGCGGCGGGAGGGGGATCGTCGCCGGCGGACTGCTCTTTCTCGCGCTCGGCCTGACACAGACCTGGTTCCCGTGGCACTACTGGCGGCTGGCAACGGACCACGCCGCTCCGTGGTCGTGGTACCTCCTCGCACGCGACCTTGCCCTTGTCGTGCTCGCGGGGTTGCTCGTGTTCGGGCTCAGCCGCGGAGGAGATTTCGCGCGAAGAAGAGAAGGTTCGCCGGTCGCTCGGCGAGCCGCCGCATGAGGTAGCGGTACCACTCCGGACCGTACGGGGTCGCGACGAGGACGTCGTACCCGCGGCTGACGAGGTCGAGCTGCAGGCGGGGTCGGACGCCGTACAGCATCTGGAACTGGAACCGCTCGTTCGGGATCTCGCGCTCGCGCGCGAACGAGATCGCGTGCTCGATCAGCGTCTCGTCGTGCGTCGCCACTGCCGTGAAACCGCCACCCTCGAGCGACGTCTCCATCAGCCGGACGTACGCCGCGTCGACGTCGCGCTTCTGCGGGTAGGCGATCTCCGGAGGCTCGAGGTACGCACCCTTGACGAGGCGAAGGTTCGGGGCGAGCGGCAGAAGCGCCGCGAGGTCGTCCTCTGTGCGGAAGAGGTAGGCCTGCAGGGCGGTGCCGACGTTCGTATGGCCGTCTTCGCGGAGGCGTCGGTAGATTCGGAGCGTCGGCTCGAGAGTGCGCGACTCCTCCATGTCGATCCAGATGAAGTTGCCTACGCCCGCCGCGTGCTCGACAAGCTCGGCGACGTTGCGGTGCGCGAGCTCCTCGTCGATCGAGAGACCGAGGTGCGTGAGCTTGACCGCGACGTTCGTCCGCAGGCCCTCCGTCTTGATCCGGTCGAGCACCTCGCGGTAGGCGGCGACGACCGC
>DASSLB010000269.1:0-11032 GCA_035689945.1 Gaiellaceae bacterium
GGCCTTTGACCGAGTCGCCCCAGGTCGTGAACACCAACTCCTCGCCGTCGAGCAGAAACCACACCGGCATGACGTGCGGTTGTCCCCCCGGCCCGCTGGTGGCGATCTTGGCCGTGCGCGTGCCATGGGAGAGGAAGATGCTGATCTCCTCCGGAGTCATCTCGTGGGGCATCCGTCCACCTCGGGACAGGACGGAGCCTCGACGCCGGCTGACGTGGCTTCCAGCAAGAGCATCGAGTCGGGCCCGTAGACCGCGGCGGCGCCGGCGAAGCTCTCAGCCGACGGCTTGAGCCAGCGCACGATGCGCTCGAGGGTCGGGCGCCAGTGGGGGGTCATGGTTTCGCTCTTCTCGGCCACTTGCGGCGCATGGCGGGCCTGCACCGGTGGGCACAGGCCCGCCTATGTCACCCTCAGGCGGCTTCCGCCATCCGCGGCGTCATCTCGGGGAAGTCGATCACCGGCTGCGCAACGCGGTTGAAGTAGTTGGTGAGAACGTTGAGGGCGACGTGCGCGACGATCGCCGCGATGTCGGCGTCGTCGTAGCCGGCAGCGCGGATTTCGGCGAGATCGATATCGCTGACGCCACCGCGCTTCGCATTCACGGTCAGCGCGAATCTGAGAGCGGCGCCCGCACGCGCGTCGTCGGACTCGCCCGAGCGGTTCTGGTCGATTTCGTCCGCGTCGACACCGAGTAGTCCAGCAACCGCGGTGTGTGCCGAGAGGCAGTAGGCGCAGCCGTTCTGCTCGGCGATCGCGATCGCGATCTGCTCGCCCAGTTTGCGCGTGAGCGTCGTCCCGAGCGCGCCGCTGAGCTCGATCCAGCCTTTCAGCACGGCCGGGTTGTTGGCCATCGCCCGAAAGCTGTTCGGTGTCGTCCCGAAGGCGGCTTGGATCCCGTCAAGCAACTCCTTTACCTCACCTGTCGCAGTCGCGGGGTCGATGGGGGTCAAGCGCGGCATCGCTGCTCCTTTCGTCGGGGACGCGACAGCTCGCCGTCGCGTCGGGTGGTGGTCATGTATCCGAGGCTACGTCTCACGAAAGCGTCTACTTATGGCCAAAGAAGCCATCTTTTTGGCTGTACGGTTCGCACACGAAGATGATCTGAGCTGTCCGGCTAGCCTTCATGCGTGGACGCGCTCACCGACGTGCTCAAGGTCACTCGCATCTCGGGCAGCGTTCTCGCGCGCGTCCACGCGCAGGAGCCGTGGGGTCTCGATCTCCTGCTCGCGGACGGCGCGGCGTTCCACGCCGTGACAGCGGGCTCCGTGTGGCTAGAGGTGGAAGGGGAGTCGGCGCGACGGCTGATGCCGGGCGACGTTGTCTTGCTGCCGGCCGGCCTCCGTCATCTGCTGCTAAGCGCGCCTGGCATCGCCGCACAGCGTTATGACGCCCCCTTGAGGGGCGAGCTCATCACCGACGAAAGCGATCTCGTCATCCCCGGGCCGGGTGCAGCCTCCCGCCTCCTCTGCGCCGGTTTCAGCTACGACAACGAGTTCGCTCATCCGCTGCTCTCGCTCCTCCCACGAGTTCTGCATGTCTCGCCAGCGGACGAGGGCGCCGAGACGCCACTCCAATCAACCCTGCGGTTGCTGACGGTCGAGCTCAAACGGCGTCAGATCGGATCTGAAGCCGCGGTCGAGCGGCTGATCGAAGTGCTGTTCGTGCATGTGATCCGCTCATGGCTCGAGACCTCCGCCGACTCGACCCCACCGTCCTGGCTGACCGGCTTACGCGACGCCGTTGTCGCGCGAGCACTCGGGCTCCTTCACGCGCAGCCCGGGCGCCCGTGGACAATCGACGAGCTAGCCGCCGCCACACATGTCTCTCGCTCGACGCTCGTGCGCCGGTTCAACGACTTTGTCGGCGAGCCGCCGGCCGCGTACCTCGCCCGCTGGCGAATGGAGCTCGCCGCGCAGCTCCTCCGCGAGAGCGAGCAACCGGTAGGCGGGATCTCCCATCGCGTCGGCTACACCTCCGAGTTCGCCTTCTCGCGCGCCTTCTCGAAGCACCGGGGCGAACCGCCGGGCCGCTACCGAAAGCGGATCAAGAACTCTCACGCCGCTTGACACCGGTCCTACCGGCGGCGATATCTCAACCTGACCGGGGTGACGCATGATCTCTGGTTCAAGGCCGGCGTCGTGCTCAGGTTGTTCACCGCGTTCCGAGCGCCGGGAACGTCGAGCGGCGTTTTGAGTTGTCCGTGCGCCAGCGGACAGAGGACTCGACCTCGACAACGCCGGGCAGTCCGGCCACGAGCGCTGGAACGAGCTCTGCGTCCGTTCGCATCTCCACCAAGCCGGCTAGCGTGACCTTGCCCCCGTCGACTGCGACCGTCACGCTTTCGGGCGTTTCGAGCAGGAGCACGCGTTCGAGCACTTCCTCGCGGATCTCGCGCTCGATCTCTGCGTCGGGGCGCACAAACGCGCGGACGAGGTCGGCGCGAGTAACGATGCCGACCAGCCGGCCCTCGTCGTCGACGACCGGGAGACGGTTGACGCCCTCGTCGAGCATCTGCGCGGCGGCGGAGGAGACCGGACGCCAGGGCGCGATCGTCTTCGCGGGCGCGGTCATCGCCGCGGCGGCGGTGCGCGCCCCCAGCTTCACCTGTTCTTCCACGTCGTACGGATCGGCGAACCAGGCGAGCATCCCCTTCCGTTCAGACGGTCCGCGTTCCTTGAACAGGATGTCGGCTTCGGAGACGACCCCGACGACCGCGCCGCCTGCGTCCACGACGGGCACGCCGGAGATCCTCCGCTCCGTGAGGATGGCGGCCACATCCTTGAGCGACGTCCCGGGCCGGACCGTGACCACGTCTTTCGTCATGACGTCTTTCACGTTCATCGTTCCACTCCTCGTGTTGACACACGGAGGATCGCGTCACACCTGCGCCGAGGCATCGGCGGGCAGCCGCAGTGAGGATTCGGCCTAGTACGGATCGGTCGAGCCCGGTGGCCAGGGGCCGGGCTCGACATGGGGCCCGCTGCCGCGGGCCCCATAGACCTTCGTTGAGTCGGTACCGGGTTCGTCCTCTGCCGGCGGCGAAGCATTTGGATCGGTTCTTCCGTCCGCTTCGCGTCGACAGATTCGACCTACTTGCGGTCCGTATCTCAGCGCACCGCCATCATCGTGAGCCATCGCGGCGACGGCATCGGGGAAATCTCTGATTTCAGCGCCGCCGCCGGTCTACCTGTGCGATTCGCAGATGCCGGACGCGGTGCGGAGCGTGCGCGTCGACGACGTCACCCTTCCGATGGCCGCGGACAGCGCGGCCGACCGGCGACTCGTCGGAAAGCCGACCATGTTCCGGATCGGACTCGGCCGAGGCGACGAGCACCCAGTCGGTCCGCGTCGAGTCATCTAGATCCTCGAGCACGACGTGGCTGCCTCGCGCAACAACGCCGCCGTTACTCCTGTGGGAACGCAGCTGTCGGGCCACTCGTAGTCGCGCCTCGAGTAGCGCGATCCTCGCCTCGACGCGGTCGAGGTCCTCGCGCGCGTGGAGGTACTCCGGATTGTCCGCGAGATCCCCGGCGACCTCGATCGCCGCCCGCAGCGCAGCCACCGCCTCGGGTCGCTTCACCTCCGTCAGTCGCTCGTGCTCCGCGGCGAGCGCCTTCAGGCCGCGCCGGGTCAGAAGCAGATCCTCGGCGCTCTCCGGCTGCTGCGACATGCTCCTACCCTGCGCCAAAGCGGCGAGAACGGCATCGGTGGCTCCACGGCTTGCCCGGTGGAGAAGTACCGACCTGCCGGCCTGCAGCCTCTTTCACCACGTGTCACGATGGAGCGCGCATGCAGCTGGACGAAGAGAAGCTCGAGGCGCTCCGGAGTTGGGGCGAGAGGCTACGGCAGTCGGGTGGTGAGGAGTACGCCGCCGTCGGTCGCGCGATTCTCATGCTCGTCGAGGAGATCGATCGCTTGCACATCGAGCTTTGGCACGCGCGTATGCAACCGAGCACCGTGACCGCCATCCCCTCCGAGCGTGCGGAGGAGCCGGTTGCGTCGAGCCTGCGCGCGCGCGTTCAGCAGGTCCTTCGGCGCGAGACGGCCCCGGACCCCGTGGTGCAGCCGAGATCGGACACCGAGGTCACGCCGGAATCGGCACAGGCCTGGCTCGACGCGCTGCGGCGCCAAGAATAGGCTGATTTCGGACTGTGGAGTCACCTGTTGAAAAGTGGAAAAACCGCGTCTCGATGAGGTCTCCGACCGTGGTTAGCCGGCGGCTCAGCTCTCTTCTTCGCGTTCCTCGCATTCGAGGCAAACCCAGTCGCCGTCAGGAACCTCGCCTGCGCTGAGAGCGGCCGGCACCATGGTCACGCCGCAGGTCGCACAGATCGGTGGGCGATCGTCCTCATCCACGACACGAGTATCGCCACCCTGCGCAAAGATGACGCCGTGAACGGGATCGGCCCGAAGGTCGTAGTCGACGACGTGACCGTGCGCTTCGACGGCGCGCTCGCGCTCGACCATCTGAGTCTCGAGATCGGTCGCTCCGAGTTCGTTTCGATCGTCGGTCCGTCTGGGAGTGGGAAGTCGACGCTCTTCAACGTCGTCTCCGGACTGCAACCCCCGGACGCGGGACGCGTCCTCCTCGACGGGCAGGACGTGACAGGCGAGACGGGACACGTCGGCTACATGCTCCAGAAGGATCTCCTGATCCCGTGGCGGACGGTCGTGGGGAACATCGTCCTCGGCGCGGCGCTCACGCGCGGGGTGAGAGGCCGTGACCGGGAGGAGGCGGCCGCGCTCGCAAGCCGCTACGGGCTGGGCGAGTTCCTCGACCACTATCCGCACGCGCTCTCCGGCGGCATGCGGCAACGCGTCGCGCTCATGCGCACGCTCGCGCTGAACACCGACGTGCTCTTGCTCGACGAGCCGTTCGGCGCGCTCGACTCGCAGACGCGGCTCGACATGCAGCTCTGGCTGCTGTCGGTCTACGAAGACCTCGAGGTGACGATCCTCTTCGTGACGCACGACGTGGACGAGGCGATCCTGCTTTCCGACCGGGTGGTCGTGTTAAGCGCCCGGCCGGGTCGGGTCATGGCCGACCTTCCAATCGCGCTGCCGCGGCCGCGGGGGCTCGACGTGCTCACGTCGCCGCCGTTCATGGAACTCAAGCGAGAGGTGCTCGGCCTCCTGCACCAGACACCCGTGGTCGCGCGATGAATGACTTCCTGCGAAAGACTGCGGTGCGCCTGGTGATGGCGGCGCTCGCCGTCGGGTTGATCTTCGGAGTCTGGAACCTCGTCATCTTCGCGTTCGACCTGAAGGCATATGCCCTGCCGACGCCGCAGGACTCGGTCGCCACGATCTACGACCGCTGGTCGACGTATCAGCCGCTGATGGTGCAGACGATCAAGGAGACCGTCTACGGGTTCCTGATCGGATCGGCGATCGGCTTCTTCCTGGCCGTCGTGATGTCAGCGTCGAAGCTCGTCCAGCGCCTCGTCTATCCAGCCCTGATCACGTCTCAGGCGATTCCGGTCGTGGCGATCGCCGCGCCGCTCGCGATCCTGCTCGGCTTCGGCTTGGTTACGAAGCTCGTCATCGTCGCGTTGTGGGTGTTCTTCCCGGTCACCGTCAACGTGCTCGACGGCCTCGCCCGGGTCGATCGGGATCTTCTCAACCTCGCGCGTGTGATGGGCGCCAAGCGGACGCGGACGTTCCTGGCGATCCAGCTGCCGGCGACGCTGAGCCCACTGTTCTCAGGCCTGAAGATCGGCGCGACGTACGCGGTGACGGCGGCGGTGATCGGGGAGTGGGTGGCCTCGCTGCAGTACGGACTTGGCACGTACCTCCAGACCGCAGCCGCGTCCCTCGACGCGCGAGGCGTATTGGGGGCGACGATCCTGCTCACGCTGATCGGCATTACGTTGTTTCTCGTCGTCACGGCGATCGGTGTTGTCGCAACGCCCTGGGAGCGCCGCTCGACCGCGCGACGCAGGACACGGTTCGCAGGTGAGATGGTTGCAGTGCACTCTGGTTCAGACTCCGACAGGAAAGGAGTTCGCCGATGGTTCGGTTCGTCTCCCGCCGGCTCGCGCTCGGAATCGCAGTCACGGCCGCGCTGACGGCGACGGTCGTCACTGCGGCATGGGGTTCGTCTACTCGGTCTACGTCAACTCGCGGGCTCACGACGGTTCGCGTCGTCTTCGACTGGCCCGGCATCGACTTCGAGGCCGTTCCGCTGACGGTCGGCAACGCGCGCGGCTTCTACAAGAAGGCCGGTCTCAACGTCCAGATCGTCATCCCGCCGAGCACCTCGACGACCGTGCAGATGATTGCGGCCGGCAAGGGCGACGTCGGGTTCGACACCACGACGGACGTCGTCTTCGGCCAGGCCGCCGGAATCGACGTGAAGTCGATCGCGAACTACTCCCAGAACAACAACTGGGGGCTCGTCGCGAAGCCGGGCGCCAAGATCAACATCAAGAAGATCAAGGGGAAGTCGATCGGGATCTTCTCCGACTCGTGGACGAAGGCGATGATGCCGTACGTCCTCAAGGCCGGCGGCGTCACCGCCAGCCAGGTGAAGCAGCCGATCTTCGGGAGCGACGACATTGCGCCGTTGCTCGCGGGCAAGATCGATCTTGCGACCAACACGCTCAACTACGCCATCGCGCAGGTTCAGAGCGCGACCGGCAAGCGGCCGAGCGTGCTGCTCGCGACGAAGTTCGGCGCGCCGAACGTGCCGGTCTGGGTCTACACGGGAATGAACTCGTGGCTCAAGGGGCACGGCTCGCAGGCGAAGAAGTTCCTCGCGGCGACGCGGAAGGCGTTCGCGTGGTCGATCGCCCACCCGTCCGCGGCGGTCAAGGACTACCTCAAGGCCTACCCGAAGATCGGCGGCGGCATGAAGTACAGCCTCGCCGGCTGGAAGGCGACCATTCCGGCGCTGGGGCCGACGAGCTCGCTCCTCACGCAGCGGGCCTCGCAGTGGACGCAGGTTGCCCAAGCGCTCAAGGCGGTCGGCCTGTTGTCGAAGCCGCTACCGGCGTCGAGGTACTTCACGAACGCGTACCTCAAAGGCTGAATAGGCACGGGGTAGCTCGCCTCGTCGAGAGGCGAGCTACCCCGGATCGGCCTAGGTGAAGATGATCTGGCCGCCGGCCGCCTTCTCGTAGAACTCGCCGACGCTGATGATGTCCTCGACCTGGGGGACGAAGGCGTCCATCGTCAGCCCGAACATGTCCACGGTGGCCTTGCAGGCGTAGAGGTGGACGCCGGAGTCGTGGACGAGCTCGACGAATTCCGGGATCGGCGGGATGTCGATCTTCTCCATCTGCCGCTTCATCATTCTGGTGGCGAGCGCGGAGAAGCCCGGGAGGGCGCCGACCCAGGTCGCCATGTGCATGCCGGGGTTGCCGACAGTGGCGACCTTGATCTTCTCGTAGCGATCCTTGCGGATCGCGTCGAGCCCGAAGAAGGTGAAGAAGAGGTCGGCCTCGATGCCCTCCATGCGGGCGCCGTTGGCCATGATCAACGCGGGGTAGATGCCTTCGAGCGAGCCTTTGGAGACGACGATTGCGACCTTCTCGATGGTCTTGGGCTCGCCGGCGAGGAGGGCAGGTTGTTCGAGCAGCTCGGTCATTGTCATTCCTCCTAGATGCAGCCCTTGGGCTTGGGAATGCCGCCGATCTTGGCGGCGAGCTTGGCAGGCCCCTTGGGGAAGAGCTGGTAGAGCTCCTTGATCGGGACGCCGGACTCCTTGCCCAGCGAGCGGATCGAGGGGGCGGTGCCGGTCTGCAGGAAGCGGTCGCGCATGAAGCGGACGACGAGCCAGTGGCGCCCGGTCAGCTCCGGGATGCCGTTCTGAGCGGCGATTGTCTCCGCGACCTGCTCGTTCCACTGTTCCGGGTTCGTGAGGAAGCCTTCGGCGTCGACATCGACCGGCGCGTCTGCGATCAGGGTCAGGGTCATCTCGTGTTCCTTTCCTCAGGAGGGGACGGGGATCTTCTTGCCGCGGGTCGGCATCGCGGGACCGATGCCGGGGATCTCGCGGCCCGGCAAGAGCGCGTGCCAGTAGACCCACTGGAAGGCGAGCTTGCCGAGGTGGTTGAGGCGCGATTCGCGCAGCAGTGGCAGTCCGAAGGCGCTGGGGAAATGGCCCGGGAGCGGCTCGGTCTCGTAGTTGAAGTCGATCAAGAGCGCCTTGTGGAAGCCGGTCTCGATGAAGCAGTTCGCGTGCCCGTCGAAGCCGTGCTCGAGTTCCCGGCCATCGAAGTAGCGGGCGACGTTCTCGCTCAGGACCTCGGCCTCGAAGTGCGTGACAGAGCCGGCCTTCGACGTCGGCAGGTCGGTCGCGTCACCGAGCGCGAAGACGTTCGGCTTGACAGTCGTCTGCAGCGTCGCCTTGTCGGTGGGGACGAATCCGAGCGAGTCGGCCATCTCCGGCGTGCGCTCGAGGTACGCGGCTCCGCCGTGCAGCGGGATCGTGACGAGCAGGTCGAAATCGAGTTCGCGGCCGTCGTAGGAAGAGAGCTTGCCGCCGACGCCGTCGACCTCTCCCGCATTAAACTCGGTCACGAGCTCGATCTCCTTCTCCGCCAGCAGACCGGCCAGGTGCAGCGAGGCGACCGGCTTCGTGAAGGCGCCGTCGAGCGGGGTCGCGTAGACGAGCTCCGTGCGCCCGCGGATACCGCGCTCGCGCAGGTGCCAGTCCGCGAGGAAGGCGAACTCGAGCGGCGCGACGGGGCACTTGATCGGCATGTCGACGAGATTGACGACGAGCCGGCCGCCGTCGAAGCGCTCGAGCGCACTGTGCAGAGCATCGGCTCCCTCGGGCGAGTAAAAGGTGAAGACGCGGTCGTTCCAGCCAGGCCCGGTCAGGCCTTCGGTCTCGTCGGGCTGCAGGCGCACGCCGGACGCGACGACGAGTGCGTCGTAGGGGAGGACGTCGCCGTCTCCGAGCACGACCTCGTCACGGTCGAGTTCGACTCGCTCGACCTCTGCCTCGTGAAAGACGACGCCGTTATGCAGCTGCCGGCGCCGTGGCCGCACGATCTCGTCGAGGGAGGCGAGGCCGAACGGGACGAAGAGGAGGCCGGGTTGGTAGACGTGGCTGTCGTCGCGGTCGACGACGTGGATCTCCGCCTCATCCGGGTCGAAGCGGCGACGGAGCCGGTTCGCCGTCATCGTGCCGCCGGTACCTCCGCCCAGGATCACGATCCGCTTCTTGCTCACGAGACTCCTCCTTTGTACGCCTGGCCAAAGTCTTCTTCCGGCTCCGCGAGAGGGGCATCGGGGCCGGCGCGCATCCCCGTGCGGACAACTACGCAATCGAGTAGTTGTCCGCAGCCCGATCAGCGCGGGTGCGGATGCTCGAGGCCGCGACGCGGACGACGCTCCCGAGTAGACAAGGGAGGTCTCAGATGAATCGCAAGCTGTTTTGGGGCGTGCTCGTGATCGGACTGGCGCTCGTGATCGCGCCGTTCGCGCTCGCTCTCCCCGGGAAGTCTGCGGCCGGGCAGCGGATGCTGAACGGCTTCAACCCGCTCATGCAGAGGGCTGCCGTCCAGACGACGGCGAGCTACTACAACAACGTCTTCACGCCGCTCGGGAAGGTCTCGACGCAGTTCACGGCAGCGGCATCGAACCCGCAGATGCAGAAGCAGCTCACTCCGCTGATGCCGATGCTGCAGCCGGTCATGCCGATCTTCAAGCAGGTGCCGGCAGGGCTTCGGTGGTACGGGCCGCTCGTGAGCACGATGCAGGCGAACGTCGACAACTACAAACAGGTCAACAGCCTGCCCGACTTCCGGCTCTTCACCTGGTTCTTCGTCGTGCCGGGCGCGCTGCTCGTCCTGCTTGCGGGCTACGGCCTCTTCGGCAACCTGTTTGCACGCTGGTCCTGGTTCCATCATCACGCGAGGCCGACTCCGGCATGAGCGCAGTCGTCGCGTCCGACACGGACAACGGGAGCGGGAGCGCCGTCGCGCACCCGCTCCCCGACGACCTGGTCGAGCTGATCGCGGAGCGCTTCCGCGCGCTCGCCGAGCCGACACGGATCAAGTTGCTCGATCGCCTGCGGGAAGGAGAGGCGTCGGTGCTCGAGCTCACCGCGCTCGTGGGCTCGACGTCACAGAACGTCTCCAAGCATCTCAACCTGCTGCAGCAGGCGGGCATCGTCGCCCGGCGCAGGCAGGGCAACTTCTCGTATTACCGCACCGCCGACGCGACCGTGTACGCGTTGTGCGAAGCCGTCTGCGGCAGCTTGGAGGACCGGTTCGAGGAACTGCGGCGCATCACCAGCGAGCGCCAGTAGTTCTCCTGCCAGGTCAGCGGCTTATCCCCGAAGTACGTGGGCTTCTTCACTTCTACTTTCTAGACATGGCACCGCAATCCCAGTCGCACCGCCTCGTCGTCGACGGCAACGAGGCGGCGGCGCGCGTCGCGCACAAGCTCGCCGAGGTGATCGCCATCTACCCGATCACGCCTGCCAGCGCGATGGGCGAGTTGGCCGACAGCTGGTCGGCTGCGGGTGGGCGGAACCTCTGGGGGCAGGTGCCCGAGATCGTCGAGATGCAGTCGGAGGCGGGCGCCGCCGGAGCAGTTCACGGCGCCCTTCAGGGCGGCGCTCTGGCCACGACGTTCACGGCCAGCCAGGGCTTGCTGCTGATGCTGCCGGAGATGTTCAAGATCGCCGGCGAGCTGCAGCCCTGCGTCTTCCATGTCGCCGCCCGCGCCGTGGCCGGACACGCACTTTCGATCTTCGGCGACCACTCCGACGTCTACGCGGCTCGGCCGACCGGCTTCGCGATCCTCGCCGGCAGCTCGGTTCAGGAAGCGCAGGACATGGCGGTCCTCGCCTTCATGACCAGTCTCGAGAGCCGGGTGCCGTTCCTCCACTTCTTCGACGGCTTCCGCACCTCCCACGAGATCAACGTGATCGACGCTCTCTCGGACGACGACCTACGGGCCCTCGTCGACGAGGAGCAGATTGCGGCGCTGAAGCAGCGGGCGCTCTCGCCCGACCACCCGAGCCTGCGCGGGTCGGCCCAGAACCCCGACGTCTTCTTCCAGGGGCGCGAGGCGG
>DASSLB010000270.1:0-13019 GCA_035689945.1 Gaiellaceae bacterium
GGTCAAGATTTCCGAGTTCCTGAGAGAGAACGACGCCGTTCGCCTCAAGGAGGACCTCGGGACGAATCCGCGCGTGTACTACATCCCCGGTCACGGTCAGCAGCTGGACGCCGAGGGATAGAGAACCGAAGGAGCTGTCAAAGTGGATCTCTCCGTCGATACGCCACCTCTCGCCCATCCGGCCGCGACCGAGGCACTGAGCGAGCGCGCACGGCGGCAGCTTCGCGAGGCCGCGGTCCGCCCGATACTGCAGAAGCCCGGACCGATCTCCCGGTTGGTCGCAGTCGTGCTCGGTGCCGTCGTCGTGCTCGGCCTTGTTGCGTTCGCCTACCAGGTCGTCGAGGGAATGTCGGTGGACGCGTACAGCGACGCAGCCTTCTGGGACGTCAACATCGCGAACTTCATCACGGTCGTCGGTGTCGCCTACGGGGGAGCGGTCATCTCCGCCGTGCTGCGGCTGACGGGCGCCAGCTGGCGCGCGCCCCTCGTCAGGATCGCGGAGGGGACGTCGGTCATCTGCGTGCTCGTCGGGGGCGCCGCCATCATCCCCAGTCTCGGGCGTCCTGAGCGGATGTGGCAGTTCTTCACCCGGCCCAACTTCAGCTCGCCGCTGATCTGGGACGCGCTCGCGATCGGAACCTACGCCTTCGCATCGATCGTCTTCTTCCTCCTACCGTTGATCCCAGATCTCGCCATCGCAGAGCGGACGCTGGGCGAGCGCGGCAGCCGGTGGCGCCTCACGCTCTGGCGCCTGCTCTCGCGCGGCTGGCGGGACACTCCTGCACAGCGCCGGCTCCTCCGCGGCATGACGGGGTTTCTGGCGGTCCTGATCATCCCGCTCGCGGTGAGCGTGCACTCGGTGCTCGGCTGGGCCTTCGCGATCACGAGCTTCCGTCCGTGGTGGAGCGAGGAGCTCTGGGCGCCGCTGTTCGTGATCGCCGCCCTCTACTCGGGCATAGCGTTGGTCATCGTCTCGCTCGCGGCGCTGCGGCACGCGTACGGGCTGCAGGACTACATCACCGACCGCCACTTCACGCGGCTCGGCTTCGTGCTCGTCCCGTTCGGCGCCGCCTACCTCTACATGAGCGTCGCCGACTTCCTCCCCGGCGCCTACCATGGCCAGCCCAGCACCGCCGCCGTCTTCCGAAAGTTGTTCGTCGGCACGTACGCACCCTGGTTCTGGATGGTCGTCGTGGGCGGAATGGTCTTACCGTTGGCGATCATCACGCTGCCGCGGACGCGGCGGGTCGGCTGGATCGTGTTCGCCTCGGCGCTCGTCCTGCCGACGTTCTGGCTGAACCGCGTGCTCATGGTGATCGTCCCGAGCACCTACAACATGATGAATGGCACCTTCGGCGCCTACGCGTGGACGTGGGTGAACGTATCGATCACCGCCGGGGCGATGGCGGCGGTGCCGCTGCTGCTCATGCTCCTGTTCCGTGTCGTGCCGATCCTTTCGGTCACCGAGATCGAGCAGGTGGCGGGCGCGGCGACGGCGGACGAGCCGGCACTCGAGCCGGCGCCCGCGGGGCCGGCTCAGCGACCGATCTGGGTAAGGCTGCCGCAGGAGGAGTTGCAGTGAGGCGCGCGCTCCTGCCGATTCTCGTCACCGCTGTGCTCGCGGGCGGATCGCCCGCGGCGGCCGGCGGCGGGGCCAGTCTGACGGTTGCGCCGAAGCCCGGCGACCCGACCCGGCTGACGCTCGTGGCACATCTCCCCGGCTCGGCCGGCGAGCCCGTCGCGTTCTTCGTCGTGTCGAAGGAGTTCGGCTCGGCGCGGAATGTACCGATCGGCGTCACCAGGGCAGGCGCAGATGGCACGGCGCGGATGACCTATACGCCGACGTGGAGCGGTACGCAGCAGTTCGTCGTCAAGCTCGCGCGTCCCGGTGCCCGCGCGAGGTCGGCGACCGCCGAGTATCGCGTCACCGCGTCCAAGCCGGGACCGCTCTCCGCCGGGGCGAATCCGCCGCGGCCGCTCGCATCCGTGGGCCACGTCTTCCTCACCGTGATCCTGACCATCGTGACGCTCATCTGGCTGAGCCTGCTCATCACCCTTGCACTGGCGTTCGGCCGACTGCCGCGGCTCGCCGGCGCAGACCAACACTGAAGGAGGGCCGATCCATGCTGAAGATTCTTGCCGCTGTCGGGTCGAGCCTCGTCCTGTCGCTGGCCACCATGCCGGCGGGGCGAGCCGCGCCTGCAACCAAGTCGCACGTGCAGAAGGTGGAACTGAAGATCCTCCGCGGTGACCGCGTCGTCGAGCCGAACGTCGCCCTCGCGCCCGGCCTGCCGGTCCGGATGACCGTGTTAAACGCCACGCACGAGTTCCACACCTTCACCGTCCCCGCGCTCGGCGTGAGCCAGCGGATCCTCCCTGCCCGCAGGCACGGCGCCCGGAAGACGACATTCTGGTTCAAGGCGAACTCTTGGGGCCGGTTCGCCTGGTACTGCCTCATCTGCCCGTCCGACAAGCACGGGCCGCCACATGCGATGGGCGGCACCCTCTACCTGATCATCGATCCCTCGGACATTCCCTAGTGCCCGTCTAGCGGGATAGAAGCAACCCCAAGGTCGTTCCCTAGGGCGTTTCCGCGAAACTCAAAAGTCCTGCTAAGGCGGCGCGTTCACGCCGGGCGGGACAAGCCTTTACCCCACGTAGCCAAGAACTTACCCTAGGGCTTGCCCGCTACCGTCTTCGCCATGGTCAGAGAGCTGGTCGCACGCGGGTTCACAGGGCAGTCGCTCAGGAATGAAGTCACGCGGCTGACCGGCTTGCCCGCGCCCGACGCGGGGCGAAGTGATACCGGGTCGTCTCCGATGATCACACGGCTCGCGCCGAGCGCATCAGGCACACCGAGTATCACTCTCCTGCTAGCTGCTCTCTGAAAAAGAAGGTTCGCCGTTTAGGCAGGGGCGAGGAGGCCGCGGAGGTAGTCCTCGACGCTTGTCCTGGGGTACAGCCAGTCGGGGCCCGGCTCGATCTCGTCGCCGCGGGTCTGGCAGAGCATGAGCGAGGGGAAGATCGCTGCGTCTGTTCCAGCGGCGTCGCGCTCCTGCTGTTCGAGCGCCTCCGCGGGAACATGCTCGACCGCGATCGGCCGTCCGGTGATCGACTCGGCCAGGCGCACCACTTCCAACGGGCTGATCGCCGCCGGGCCGCCTAGCTCGATCGTCTGCCCGCGTGCTGCGGGGTTGTCGCCACACGCGACCACGGCGGCGACGACGTCCTGAGCCGAGATCCAGCTGACTCGCTGCTCACCGGTTCCAAGCACGCGGGCGCTTCCCGCCTCGAGTTCCCATCCCAACGGCGGCCCGAGCCACATCTCCATGAAGTAGCTCGGGCGGAGGATCGTGAACGCCATTCCCGATCCGCGCAGCCGCTCCTCCACCGCTCGCTTGGCCTGTGTCAAGGGGTCGTCGGTGTCGATGTGGCGCGTGTACGACACGTAGATGACGTGGTCAACTCCCGCGCCGGTGGCGGCGTCCACCAAGGACAGCTGTCCATCCCGGTCGACGGCGGTGATCGAGTCTGTTCCAAGCGCCGTGATCGCGGTCACTCCGGAGACGACCGTCGTGACTCCGGCGCAGGCACGTGCCAGCGAATCGGGGTCACGCAACTCACCCCGCACGACTTCCGCTCCAACCTCCTCTAGCGAACGGACGCGCTCCGGATCCGAAGTCTCCCGCACCATCGCCCGAACAGGCTTGCCCTGATCACGCAGCGCTCGCACGACCGAGCCGCCGACGTTTCCGGTCGCGCCCACAACTAGATTCATCGCGAGCCTCCTCCGGTGGTGACCGCCGCCAGTATCTGCCTAAGCACCCGCGCGCGCAAGCGGGGCAGGCGCTACCCGACCAGGTGCGGACCGCTCTCGCCTTCTGTCTCCAGACAGTTCCCCTAAGCCATGACATGCACCCAGTCCGGCTGGCGCGACCCCGCGGCCCGTTGCCGCAGTTCTCGTATTGCAGGGGTAAGCCGCGGCTGTGCACCAGGTGTCACTCGAACAGGGGGCACACCTGCAGCGCTTCGGGTCACATTCGCGAACGCACTGCCCGAGGCGAGCCGATAAGGAGTTCCGACGGCGTAGCCTGGTGCCCTATGAACAGCGAGCAGTGGGACCGCCGCTACGCAGGCAGCGAGCTGCTCTGGACGGCGCAGCCGAACCGGTTCCTCGTCGCTGAGGTCTTGGGCCTCCGACCCGGACGGGCGCTGGACCTCGCCTGCGGCGAGGGGCGCAATACGGTGTGGCTCGCCGAGCAGGGCTGGCGCGTCACGGGAGTCGACTTCTCAGGCGTCGCACTGGCGAAGGCGCGCTCGCTCGCCGAGGCGCGCCGAGTCGACCCGGAGTGGCTGCAGGCCAACCTCGTCGAGCACGAGCCGGAGCGCGGCGCCTACGACCTGGCGATCGTCCTCTACCTCCAGGTGCCTGCGGCGGAGCGGCGCACGATCCTGCGGCGCGCCGCAGCGGCGCTCGCGCCCGGTGGCGTACTGCTCGTTGTTGCACACGACAGCAGCAACCTTGAGCACGGCTGGGGCGGACCCCAGGATCCCGCCGTCCTCTACACCGCCGCCCACGTCATCGCGGATCTTGACGGAGAGGGTCTCGAGATCGAGCGAGCCGAAACGGTCGGCCGGCCCGTCGAGACGCCGGACGGCGAGAAGACGGCCCTCGACCTCCTCGTCCGCGCCCGTGTCGTAAGCCGGGGGTCAGTGAACCCGTCAGGCCGCACGACTCGTCCGATGGTCAAATGGGATCGGTGCGAATGGAACTAAACCGGGCACTCTGCAACCTTCAAAGCGGTAAAGGCTCGCTCGCTCGGCTCCACAGGAGGGTTCGCGAGCTACGCGACCAGGAGCCGCCGCGTCTCTAGCCCAACGCCGAGTCGATCACGATGTGGGTGATCGGCAGGGCAACGCTCTCGCGAGTCCGGGTCACGACGTGGCGCTCGAGCCAGTTCGAGCGCCCTTCGGGGTGAGTGGAGATAATGATCTCGTCCGGTCCGAACGTGCGCAGGACGTCCTCGATCGCGCGCAGGGGATCCTCGTCGCCGATCTCACCGTTGGCCTCGATGCCGGCCGCGTGGAGTTGGCTGAGCGTTTGGTCGAGCCGTTGCTGAGCCTGGGCCCTCGCGCCGTCCAGATCGGACGCCCAATGACGAACGCGTGAGGTGAGCGCGGGGCAGACAACGTGCACCTGCGTGCGGTAGCCGGCCGCCGCCCGCGCGATGTCCTCGGCCAGCCTCACCTCTGCCAGCGTTTCGTTCGCGACCACGAGGATCCTCCGCTCGTCCTCGGCGCCGACGTGAGCGGGCGCGGTCCTGACCGGGCGCTCCGCGCGTCCCCGCCTCAGATAGACGAAGGCGGCCGCGCCCGTCAGGGCGGCCCAGGTCGGCACACCGGCCCAGGGGCCGGCGAGGAGGCTAGCCAGCGCGATCGCCGCGAAGGCTACGACCGTGAGCAGAAGGAAGTGGAAGGCCTCGACTTCGCTCCGAAACGGGTTGCGCATGCTCTAGCTCGGAGGCTCGGGAGTACTCCTGGCAAGCGCGGCACGAACGCAGGCCACGAGCTGCTCGGGAACAACAGGGGACACAATCAGATCGCACCCTTCGAGCAGGTCGCGCCAGTCGGCGTTGTCGCCCGGAGGCACCTCGACGATGAGCGGCGTCTCGGGGCGGCGCAGACGGAGCGCCTGCAGCACTTCTCTCGCCTCGAGCCGTTCCAGGCCGAGGCTCGAGACGACGACGTCGGCGCCGTGGGCAACCGCGCACCCTTCCGGCCCGGTCAGCGGGCAATGCTCCGACTGCTCGGGGCCTGGGCAGACAGCCACCGCGTATCCGGCTCGACGCAGGATCGACGCGAGAGCCAAGCCCGCCGACTCGTCCGGATGCTCGATCAGGACGCGCGGCTGTCCGACCCAGGGCCAGGGCTGGGGGCTCAACCGTGTCGCCGGCGACCTCAATCGCGCAACCTCCGCTCGCGTTGTGACCAGTGCAACTATCGGAGATTGTCCGCCCGCAGCCGCGCGGACTCCATCGGGGTTTCTACGGACTACTAGATGGCGGGCTGGTAGGCGCAGGCCGGGTCCTCGGCGAGCGGATCGCCGACGGCTGCGTAGGCGCGGGCGCGCGAGCCGCCGCAGAGCGCCCGGAACGAGCATCTCCCGCAGCGGCCGCCGAAGTCGGCCGCCCGGATCCGGCGCAGGAGCGGGTGCTCGCGATAGACGCGGACGAGCTCGTCCTGTCGGACGTTGCCGAGTGAGAGAGGCAGGAACCCGGAGGGATAGATCTCTCCGTCGTGCCCGACGAAGACGATCCCCCTTCCGTCGCGCGTGCCCTTCGTCTGCGCCCGCGGCGGCGACGTCGGCCCGCCGAGCTCTGCCCTAAGCGCAGCGGCGAGCTGTTCGTAGAGGGAGCCCAACCTGTAGGTCGCGCCGACGTGTGCGTCCTCCAGGTCGCGCTTCCGCAAGGCGACGACGCGGCGGAAGAACGGTGCCTCGACGGTGCGGACGACGAATCCGTGGCGGGAGGCGTCGACGAGGAAGTGGCAGACGTCCTCGTTCTCCGCGGGCGTCAGCTCGCCGAGCGCACGACCCCGCCCCACCCGGACGAGGAAGAACACCTCCCAGATCGAAGCGCCCGACTCCTTCACGATTCGCGCGACGGTCGGCAGTTCGTCCACCGTATCGCGCATGACGACGGTGTTCACCTGCACCGTTAACCCGGCCGCGCGAAGTCTTCGGAGCGCCGCGACCGTCTCCGCAAAGTGGCCCTCGATCCCGCGGACGCCGTCATGCGTCGCGGCCGTCGCACCGTCGAGGCTGATCGACACCACCTTCACACCGGCGCGGTGCAGTTCGGCGACCCGCTCGTCCGTCAGCAGCGGCGTCACGCTCGGTGCGAGCGCAACGGGCACCTTCAACGCCCGCGCCCGCTCGAGCATCGCATCGAGGTCATGACGCAGGAGCACATCGCCGCCCGTTGCGACCAGGACCGGCCGGGGCATCCCGAAACCGGGGAGACCATCGACGAACCGGGCGGCATCAGCGGTCGTCAGCTCACCGCGCAGCGGCTGCGAGATCGCCGAGGCGCGACAATGACGGCAGGCCAGACCGCATGCCTTCGTCGTCTCCCAGAAGACGAGGATGGGGCGCTGGTCGAGATCCAAAGCCGTTCTTCCGATTGCCGGCATACGCCCAGCATGGCCACCCGGGACGTCGTGCGCAAGCGTGGAAGACCACCGAGGCTTCCGTTGGTCAGCCAACTGCGGCTGAGGTGCCGGTCAGCGGCCGGGCAGCCCGCTCGGCGCGGAGATCTCGCCAGAGCACAGCCAGCGCGACCAGCGCCGCCCAGAAACGGCACTACTATCAAGCGGCTCCGCAAGACCTGTGGCTGGAGGACATGCCGCTCCCTGGCGTCTCCGAGACGACGACCGACGAACCCGATCCCCGCCTGACATCCGCCTCTTCCGTGGTGGAGGGCGAGATCACGACCACGGTTCGGCTGGTCAGGCTCTTGATCACCCTTCTCATCGTGGCCGCCGTCTGCGCGGGCATCGCGCGCGGCCTCACGACCTCGGCATCGGGCAAGGCCGCCGTGGTCAGCGGCATGTACCTGACGGAAACGGCGCTCGCCGCGATCCTGATCCTGCTCGGCAGCTTCGTCGAGGGCTTCGGCTTCGGGCTCTCGCTCGGTACGAACTGGCCCTACACGCGCAACATCCTCGTGCTCCTGATCCGGGGAGATCCGGAGGCGGCGCACCGGATCGTGGCGACGCTCGTCGGCTTGATCGGCGTAGCGCTCGTGATCCTCGCGCCCGCCTCACTGACGATCAACGGCCTCGTGCTCATCGTCGTCACGGCCCTGTTCGGGATCGGCACGCTCCATGTGCTCTCCGGCCGGCTTCCCTCTGTCGTGCACGGCGTCCACGGCCTTCTCGCCTATGGCGTGTTTCTCTGCTACCTGAGCACGCTCTACGTACCTGGAGTCGACTTCTGGACGTACCTCAACGAGATGACCGGCCTGCACGCGCTGCTGCTGACAGTGTTCCTGGGTGGCATGACCACCGGCCAACGAGGTTTCGGCAAGCCCATCGAAGCCTTCTACTGGCCGCGCCGCCCCTCGCAGCTGATCATGGTCGTGCACCTGTTTTCCGCGCTCTCCGTGGTGGCCACATTGGGGTGGCTCATGCCGAAGTTTCCCGTCGCGTTCTATCTCGCGGTCGCGCAGGTGTCGGTGGGTTTTCTGCTCTTCCACGCCGTGAACCTCAAGCCGAAGAATCCCGGCATCCTCGTCGCGTTCCACCAAGGCATGGCGCTCTCCATCACCCTGGCAATCGTGGCCGCGGGGCACTGACGACGATCGTTCGTGAATGAGTGCAGGTCGGGGAGGCGTGGTCGGTCAGCCGTTGACTCGATGGGCGGGCGGCCCGATCCGGGCGTGCGTCGTCCCCAGCGACACCGAGTAAGCCGCAGCAGCGACCGCCACCAACGCGTCCGGGCCGGCGTCCGCCACGACAAGATCGTCGGCTTGCAAGGCTGTAGCCACGGCAGCGGCTCGTCTGGCGCTCGGAGTTCGAGACCCTCGACCGAGCGAGGAAGGAGATTGCCGACTACATCGCCAGCTACCTGAAGGGCGTCAATATTCGTGTCCGTGTCATGCGGCCGCTCCGTAGTACTCGTGGATGAGGCCGCGTGCGACCAGCGAGGATGTCGTGATTATCAGAGCGGCTCGAAGCGCGCCTGGAAGAAGCGTAGGAAGCGCGGCTCGTAGGTGAGCTTCAAGCCGCGCGCGTTCTCTCTCGCCGCGTAAACGGTCTCGACCGCCTCGGCGACGACGTCCATGTGTGCCTGCGTGTAGACGCGGCGCGGGATCGTCAGCCGCGTCAGTTCGAGCTTCGGGTACCGGTGGTTGCCCGTCTTCGGGTCGCGCCCGGCCGAGACGATGCCGCGCTCCATCGAACGGATCCCGGAGTCGAGGTAGAGCTCGGCGGCGAGCGTCTGCGCTGGGAAGGCGTCCTGCGGAAGGTGCGGGTAGAAGCGCCGCGCGTCGAGGAAGATCGCATGCCCGCCGACCGGCCGCACGAACGGAACGTCCGCCGCCTCGAGCAGTTCGCCGAGGTAGTACACCTGCCCGATCCGCGACCGCACGTGGGCGTCCTGAACCGACTCCTCGATGCCGATCGCGATCGCCTCCATGTCACGGCCGGCGAGGCCGCCGTACGTGTGCAGGCCTTCGAAGACGACGACGAGGTTGCGCGCCTCCTCGAACGTGTCGCGGTCGTTGAGCGCTAGCCAGCCGCCGATGTTGACAAGCGAGTCCTTCTTTGCGCTCATCCAGGCGCCGTCGGTGTACGAACAGAACTCGAGCAGGATCTCCGCGATCGATCTCCCGGCATACCCGTCCTCGCGCTCCTGGATGAACCAGGCGTTCTCGACCATCCGTGTGGCGTCGAGGAAGAGCCGGATGGCGTGCTCGTCGCAGAAGCCCCGCAGCGCTTTCACGTTCGCCATCGAGACCGGCTGGCCGCCCGCCATGTTGACGGTGCCCGCAAGCGAGACGTACGCGATCTGCTCCGCCCCGTGCTCGGCGACGAGCGCCTCGAGCTTGCCGAGGTCGACGTCGCCCTTGAAGGGGTACAGGCTCTCGGGGTCGTGCGCCTCGTCTCGGATCACGTCGACGAAGATGCCGCCGGCGCGCTCCTGGTGGAGCCGCGTCGTCGTGAAGTACATGTTCCCCGGGACGAACTGGCCCGGCTTGATCGCGAGCTGGCTGATCAGGTGCTCCGCGCCGCGCCCCTGGTGCGTCGGGACGACGTGCGCGTAGCCGTAGTAGCGCTGGATCGCCGCCTCGAGGCGGTAGAAGTTGCGGCTGCCGGCGTAGGCCTCGTCGCCGAGAATCATGCCCGCCCACTGGCGGTCGCTCATCGCGTTCGTGCCGGAGTCGGTGAGGAGATCGATGTAAACCTCCTCCGAGCGCAGCAAGAAAGTGTTGTAGCCGGCCTCGGCGAGAGCGCGCTCGCGCTCCTCGCGCGTGGACATCCATAGCGGCTCGACCATCTTGATCTTCCAGGGCTCCGCCCACGAACGGCGGCCGAGCTGTTGGCCGGTGGTGACGGGAACGTGCTCGCGCATCCCTGTTCGCACCTCGTTCGCTCGTCGTGGAACCTCGCGACGGCGTCCCCGTCTCTGAGGCTGGCGGTCAAACGATGATCAGCGTAGCGGCCTCGTTTGCCGTGGACGTGCTCTCATTGTCAGACGCAGGGCAACGTCAGTACGTGCAAGACCAAGGGTGAAGGGCGGTGCGTCGGCGGCAAGGCGACGGGCGCGTCGCTCACTAAGGGGCTGGCTGGCGCGCACTCCCTTCGCGGCCGGGTCGGCGGGACGATGGGCTTCATCGCGACGGCGCCCGCCGATCCGGTCTTCTGGATGCACCACTGCAACATCGACCGGCTCTGGTGGGACTGGCAGCAAGGGCACGCGGGCGAGAACCCCAACCTGAGCGGGACTGGCGCTCAGAGCCCAGTGATGGATCCTTGGTCATACACCGAGCCGTAGACGCGCGACGTCAGCGCGCTTGGCTACGCCTACGCATGAGCGACGATCGAGGGCGGGGGGTCGGCAACCGCCGGCCCGTCGCCCTCGTGACGAAGCTTCTTCCCCGGAGAGGGCCATCTCCACTGGGTCTCGAGTGGCAGTACGCGCATCCCGTACCTTCGGCCGATCGCGTCGATTTCATCAGGCTGGAGGATCCGAGGCGGACAGACTCCGCTGAGGCTCGCTCAGCGAAGAAGTCCTCAAGACCGCCGGGGGTGTAGAGCATCCGCCCGTCACTCCGGCACTGAAACCGGTGCCGGACGAACCGAGGAAAACGGTGAGAGCCAGCTCAAGCTTGTTCTTGGGCCGGGAGCGTCAGTCGCACCAGATCTCCCTTCACCCCACCCTCTGACGTTGCAACACATCAGTCGCAGGCAGCTTCTTCGTAGGGTGGCACGCTCAGGTACTTGAAGCCCGAGTCGACCGCCAGCGTCACGATCAAGGTGTCCGGCCCGAGCCGTTCGGCGAGCCGCAGCGCACCGACAACGTTTGCCCCCGTGGAAACGCCGGCGAAAATGCCCTCCTCGCGTGCGAGTCGAAGGGTCATGGCTATCGCCTCGTCGTTGCCGATCGAGTCCGTGTCGTCGACCGCGCTGGGGTCCCACTGCGGGACGTCCAGCCGTCCGGCCCATCCCTGCATGGCAAACGGCGACTCCGAGGCCTGCAGCGCCTGGATGAAGACGTCCTTGGGACGAAGCGCCTGCGAGACGCCGAGCAGTGACGTCGCGGTGCCGATGCCTTGCACGAACGCGGTGACGCGGCCGTCGGTTTGTTCCCAGATCTCGCGGCCGAGCCCGTCGCGATGTGCGGGGACGATGTACGGGTTGTTGAACTGGTCGGTCGCGTAGTGGCCAGGCCGCCGCGCGAGCTCCGCCGCGCGCCCGACCATGTTGGCGATGTCCTGTGCGGTTACGCGCGGCCGTCCTTCGACCGACTTGACGACGTCGATCTCGGCGCCGAGCGCGGCTAGCAGCTGGAAGCGCTCCTCGGTGAAGCAGTCCGCCATCACGATCAGGGGTCGATAGCGCTTCGCGCGGCAAACGAGCGCGAGCGCTGGGCCCGTGCTGCCGCCGGTGTACTCAACGACCGTGTCGCCCGGCGCTAGGAGCCCGTCGCGCTCGGCACCCTCGATCATCGCCAGCGCCATCCGATCCTTCATCGAGCCAGAGGGGTTGCAGTACTCGAGCTTCACCCACAGCTCGGCGCCGTTCACGGGCCTCACGTGCTGCAGCCGGACGAGCGGCGTGTTGCCGATCGCATCCAGGATCGTGTTCAACCGAGTCTCCTTTCGCATGAGGGCACAACGCAGTAGACCACCAGGCTGCAAAGGGCCACCGCATGGGGCTGCTGCCGTTTCGTCAGCTCAGGTTGCGCCGCCCTCGGGCCGTAGATCGCGCACGAGGACGGCAGGCGACCAGACCGCCAGTTCCAGTGGCTGGGGGTACGCGGTTGTCGCTGTCCCGGAACGTCACCGACGGTCAGGCGAGAGACGGTCACGCACCCAGTGATGCGCGGGCGGCGCAGCCCGGATCGGGGACTTCGCTGATGCGGTTACACCGCAAGACAGCCGATGATCGCGTACACGAGCGCGCCCGCAGGCGCTGGTGCCTGCACTCGGAGCAAGGCGTTGGCGCCGTTCCGGGCTTCGCTCGCAGTCGATCGCCTGAGCTCGTGTTGGGCCGGGCAGGGGAGACGATGATGAGCACTCACACCCACACAGTCCGCGGGCTTGAACGAAGACCCGCGGTTCACATTCCGGGCTCCGTATCCGTCCGGCTACCGGCCCTTGGAGGGGCGATCTCGTTCGCGCTCATCCTGGCGTTCGCCAACCTGACGAGCGGCAGTCCGAGAGCTAGCGAGTCCAGCCAGAAGATCTACACGATGACATTCGCGAAGCACCGACCCAGCCGGGTGAGCAGCCTCGCGTAGCTGGCTGCGTTTCTGTCCCGTAGAGACAGGGACTGCGAGGCTGCTTCCTCTCCGCGGCTACGCGTCCGTGGTTACCCGGATGCGCCGCTCCCCGCGAAGGGTGAGGCTCGCGTCGCCGCTAATGGTGTGGCATGCCCATGCAACTCAAGATGACCGATCGCAAGGTCGGCCCTGATGGAAGGAGGCGAAGGGAGATGACGGTGCTCGTCGCAGCCGCGAGTAAGCACGGGGCAACCGAGGAGATCGCTGAACGGATCGGCGCCGACCTGACCCAGTACGGCCTCGAGGTCGAGGTACACAAGCTGGGCGAGGTGGAGGATGTTCGTCCCTACGAAGCGGTAGTCCTCGGAAGCGCAATCTTCTACGGACAGTGGATGAAAGAAGCGATTCGCTTCGTCGCCATCCATGCAAGCGAGCTATCCGAGCGGCCGACCTGGCTGTTCGGGAGCGGCTCGATAACCGGCGACCCGCCAGTCGATGACGACCGTAACGCGAT
>DASSLB010000271.1:0-2376 GCA_035689945.1 Gaiellaceae bacterium
CCTCGGCGGCCGGTGCAGCCGACACGGCGGCCGGCGGACCGATTTCGAGCCCGGTGCGCTCGAGCTCGCGCGTGAGCTCCTCGACTTCCTCGTCGTTGAGCTCCAGCTCGGCAGCGAAGGCCTCGAGCTGGGTGGGGTCGATGAAGCCGCGTTCCTCCGCACTCTCGACAATCGCGCGGATCTGGTCTGACTCGAGCAACTCGTTCAGCTGGTTCTGCGTCAGGGTTCCCTCATTCCTTTCGTCCTGCCTCGTCGCTGGCGAGCAAGCCTTCTTACCTTAGGAGGGAAGCCCTCCGGTTACCACCCTCGCGCCGTCCGGTCGGTCGAACGAGCCGCGGCGCAAGTGTATTCCGCGCTTCGTTCGGGTCCGCTGAGCATAGGACGCCGACCGGCCGGCGAAGTTTGTGGACGGCTGCTCAGGAAGCCTTACGGCGACGCGAGCTCCGTTTCGCCGTGCCCTTCGCGCGACGCTCCGCGAGCAGCTCGACCGCGCGGTCGAGGGTGACGGTCTCCGGGTCGTCGCCCTTGCGAAGGCTCGCGTTCGTCTCACCGTCGGTGACGTACGGACCGAAGCGGCCCTCTTTGAGCACGATCCCCTTGCCGCCGACGGGATCGGTGCCGAGCTCCCGCAGCGGCGCGGCGGCGGCACGCTGCCCGCGGCGCTGCCTCGGCTGCGCGAGCAGCGCGAGCGCGCCGGGAAGGTCGATGGTGAAGAGCTGTTCCTCCGTCTCGAGTGAGCGCGACTCCTTGCCCTGCTGGATATACGGCCCGTAGCGGCCGTTTCGTGCGACGACCTCCTCCCCGTCGGGCGCGACGCCGACCACGCGCGGAATCTCGAGCAGGCGAAGCGCGTCCTCGAGGGTGACCGTGTCGAGCGACATCGTCTTGAAGAGGGAGGCCGTCTGCGGTTTCTCCTTCGAATCCTCCGACAGCACCTCGGTGACGTACGGGCCGTAGCGGCCGGTGCGCGCCACGATCGCGCGGCCCGTCTCGGGATGGATGCCCAACTCACGGTCACCGCTGGGCTGCGCGAGCAGCTCCTCGGCGCGCTCCGTCGTCAGCTCGTCGGGGGCGAGCTCGTCGGGCACACTCGCCCGCTGCCCGTCCCGCTCGAGATAAGGGCCGTAGCGGCCGACGCGCAGCACGATCCCGTCGCCGATCTCGAGGGAGTTGATCTCGCGCGCGTCGATCGCGCTGAGGTCTGAGACGAGCTCGTGCAACCCTCCCTCGCCGTCGCCGAAGTAGAAGCGCCCCAGCCATTGCACGCGGTGCTCGTCACCGGCCGCGATCCGGTCGAGGTCGTCCTCCATCCGCGCGGTGAAGTCGTAGTCGACGAGTTGCCCGAAGTGCTGCTCGAGCAGCCCGACGACGGAGAAGGCGAGGAAGGACGGGACGAGCGCCGTGCCGCGCTTGAAGACGTAGCCGCGGTCGAGGATCGTGCCGAGGATCGAGGCATACGTGGACGGGCGGCCGATGCCGAGCTCCTCCAGCGTCCGCACGAGCGTCGCCTCGGTGAAACGCGCCGGCGGGCTCGTCTCGTGCCCCTGCGGCTCGAGCGCGCGCAACTCGACCGAGTCGCCCTCGGCGAGGTTCGGCAGACGCCGTTCCTCGTCATCCTCCTGCGCCGACCGGTCGTCGTCCCGGCCCTCCTCGTACGCAGCGAGGAAGCCGCGAAACGTGATCACCGTGCCGGAAGCGCCGAACTCGACGGCCTCGTTCGCGCTCGACTCGCCGGCGATACGCAGCGAGACCGTCTGGCCCTGCGCGTCCTTCATCTGCGAGGCGATCGTCCGCATCCAGATCAGCTCGTAGAGCGCGTGCTCGTCGGGCGAGACCTCCGAGCGCACTTCTTGCGGGGTGCGGAAGTGGTCGCCCGACGGTCGGATCGCCTCGTGGGCCTCTTGCGCGTTCTTCACCTTGCGCTCGTAGCGGCGCGGCTCGGCCGGGACATAGTCGGCGCCGAAGAGTTGCGTCGCCTGCGCACGCGCGGCCGTGAGAGCCGACTCCGACAGCGTCGTCGAGTCGGTACGCATGTACGTGATGTAGCCGTTCTCGTAGAGGCGTTGCGCCAGCCGCATCGTCGTCTGCGCGGAGTAGCGGAGCTTGCGACTCGCCTCCTGCTGCAGTGTCGACGTCATGAACGGCGGGCTCGGGCGACGGACGTACGGTTTCCGCTCGACGCGGGAGACCTGAAAGGAGGAGGCCTGGAGCCGCTCGGCCAGGCCGCGTGACCCGTCCTCGTCGAGCTGGCGTGCCTCCCCGCGCAGCTTCCCGTCAGGGCCGAAGTCGCGTCCTGTTGCGACGCGCTGGCCCTCCACCGAGACGAGTCGCGCTTCGAACGAATCCGGATCGAAGGTCCCGAGCAGGTCCCACCAC
>DASSLB010000272.1:0-9242 GCA_035689945.1 Gaiellaceae bacterium
GCGCCGCTCCCGGCTCTGACGTCAGTACCGAGGTCAGCCACGGACATGCTCTGACGCTACGGCGCGCTGCCCGCGAAGGAATCGGGTGTTTCCCTACGTTTGCGGGGCGCCCCGCCGGTGTTACTCGGAGCGCATCTCGTCGAGCGCGGATCGGCCTTCCTCGTGCACGCGCCGGCGGCGGTCCTCCGGCGACTCGGGCTCCGGAGCCGGCTCCTCCTCGGTGACGGGCTCGGCCGCACGCGACTCGGCGAGCTTCGCGCGCAGCTCGTCGGCGCGGACGTCCGGCTCCGACGGCGCGGCCTCCGGTGACGTCTGGAGCGAGGCTTCCTGGCGTCGCACGAAGCGGTAGGCGGCGATCCCGCCGACAGTTCCCCCGATCCACTTGATGAGGCGCCGCATCAGTGACTCGATGCTACAGTGGCCGCCGCTTCCTGCCCCGTCATCGTGCCGTTCTGTCCCGAGCGGCGCCGGCAGTCGGGGCCGACATCGAGACCATGGGAAGGGAGGACATCGGGACGTGACGACTTACGAAATTCTGCTGATGCTGGACCCCGAGCAGGCCGAGGCCCGCCAGGATGACATCGTCGCGCGCACACGCGACCTCGTGGAGAAGAACGGCGGCACGTGGCAGAGCCATGACGCCTGGGGCCGGCGCCGGCTCGCCTATCCGATCGCGCACAAGGAGGAGGGCGTCTACCACCTCGTCGTCTTCGATGCGGAGGCCGACACACTCACCGAGGTCTCCCGCGTCCTCAAGATCGAGGACGCCGTGCTGCGCCACATGGCGACGCGCCACATCGCCGGCTCGCGCACGAGCGCGCCCCGCGACGACGCCGCGGCACCCGTCCCGGCCCCGTCGTACGAGGCGACCGGGTCCGAAACGGCCGTTTCGGAGACGCCCGAGCCCGAGTACGCTGCTCCGGAAGAGGAGGCTGCCCCAGAAGAAGAGCAGCCCGCCGAGGAAGAGGGAGAGGAGTAAGACATGGCAGCGAACATCAACCGCGTCGTACTGGTCGGGAACCTGACGAGGGATCCCGAGCTGCGCCACACGCCCGGCGGCACGCCGGTGTGCAACCTCGGCATTGCGGTCAACAGCCGGCGCCGGGACGAATCCGGGCAGTGGACCGACAAGCCCAACTTCTTCAGGATCTCGGTCTTCGGCAACCAGGCGGAGAGCTGCGCCCAGTACCTGAGCAAGGGCCGCCCCGTCGCGATCGACGGCCGACTCGACTGGCGCCAGTGGGAGGCCCAGGACGGAACGAAGCGCGAGGCCGTCGAGATCGTCGCCGAGAGCGTCCAGTTCCTCGGCAGTCGGGGCGACGGCGATGGCCCAGGCGGCGGCAACCAGTTCGTGCCGGCGGGCGCGGCATCCGAGAGCGCCGACTTCCCGGCTGCGGCAGACGACGACATCCCCTTCTAGGAGAGGCATGGCCAGAGAGAAGAGTCAGCAGCAACAGCGGAGGCGGCCCGGCGGGCCCGCGGGGCAGATCAGGCGCCGCAACTGCTTCTTCTGCAAGGAGAAGATCGCGGAGATCGACTACAAGAACGTGAACCAGCTGCGCCGCTACATCTCCGAGAAGGGCAAGATCCGGAGCCGCCGCATCACGGGCGCGTGCCGCCGGCATCAGGTGCAGGTGGCGACCGCGGTGAAGCGGGCGCGCGAGATGGCACTGCTCCCGTACGTCGCCGAGGGCGCCGATGACCGCGAGCGCGGCGGCCGGCGCGATCGCGGCGACCGTGGCGAGCGGGGAGATCGCTAGATGGAGGTCATCCTCCTCTCGGACGTCGAGCACGTCGGCCTCCGCGGCGACGTCGTCTCGGTCGCCCGCGGCTACGCCCGCAACTACCTCCTCCCCCGGCGGCTCGCCGAGGAGGCCACGGCCGCGCGGGTCGCGGAGCTGGAGAAGCGCGAAGGGCAGCGTGCGCGCCACGAGGCGAAGACCGCCGACCAGGCGCGCGAGATCGCGGACGCACTCTCGAACACGGTGCTGCGGTTCGAGGTCAAGGCCGGCCCGACCGGCTCCCTCTTCGGCTCGGTCACGCCGACCGACATCGCAGACGAGCTGTGGGACTCCAAGAAGATCCGCGTCGACCGACGCAAGATCGAGACCGATCCGATCAAGCGAATCGGCCGCTACGAGATCCCGATCGGGCTCTTCGAGGACATCCACGTCGAGGTCAAGACCGAGGTGATTCCCGAGGGCGGCGAGCTGCCGTCCGAGGAGACGCTCGCGGAGATGGAAGCCGCCGAGCGCGCAGAGGAAGCAGAAGCCGTGGCCGCGCACGAGCCGTCGGCCGAGCTCGAGGAGATCCTCGCCGAGGTCGACGCCGCCGAGGAAGCTGAGGCAGCTGAAGCCGAAGCCGCCGAGGCCGAGCAGGCGGAAGCACCCGAGGCGAGGGACGAGCCGGAGGCGGAAGCCGAGCCCGAGTGGCGGGCCGACGCGGACGCCGCACTCGCAGACGAGTAAGCCTCGCGCGAAGACCTGCGCTCCTCGCGCGGTTGAACGAACTGCCAACGCTCTCGCCCGCGCGGAGTTCAGTTCCTCAACACGCTGTCCACGGAGGTGTGGATTGCGCACGAAGTTGCCGCTCCGAGCGGTCGCACCGTCCACAGGTGCGCCGTCCGGCGCGCCTGCAATCCTGCTTGTTTCGCCTGCAAATGGCCTAAAATGACCTGTTCACAACCGACATACCAACACCTAGAAAACCGGCTCGCCGGATGGTGGAATCGCGGCGGATGACGCTCGCCCCCGTCCCGTCGCCCGCGGCCGCCCCTGGCGATGTCCCGCCGCAGAATCTGGAAGCCGAGGAGTCGGTCCTCGGCGCGATGATGATCGCGCCCGGCGCGATCGCGGCCGTGAGCGAGATCCTCGACGCGGGCGACTTCTACCGCGAGTCGCACGCGAAGATCTACCGCGCCGCGCTCCAGCTCTACGGCAAGAACGAGCCGGTCGACGCGATCACGCTGACCAATGAGCTCGAGCAGCGCGGCGAGCTCGAGACGGTCGGCGGCCGTGTCCGGCTCCACGAGCTTGCCCGGCTCGTGCCCGCCACCGCCAACGCCCGTCACTACGCGGAGATCGTCCGCGAGAACGCGACGCTGCGCGGCCTGATCCGCGCAGGCGGCGAGATCGCGCAGCTCGGCTGGGAGCGCGAAGGCGAGCCAGCGGAGCTCGTCGGCCGCGCCGAGCAGCTCGTCTTCGAGCTCGGCGAGCGGCGCGCGCAAGGCGAGCTCGTCCTCTTCAAGGACACGCTCGTCGAGACGTTCCAGCGGATCAGCCACCTCTACGAGTCGGGCGCCGACGTCACCGGGCTTTCGAGCGGCTTCAAGGATCTCGACAAGATCACCGCCGGTTTCCAGCCGGCCAACCTCGTGATCCTCGCGGCCCGCCCGTCGATGGGTAAGAGCGCGTTCGCCCTCGAGATCGCGAACCACGTCGCGGTCGACCTGCAGACTCCGTGCGCCTTCTTCAGCCTCGAGATGTCGCGTCAGGAGGTTGCGCAGCGCCTGATCTGCTCGCGTGGCAGGGTCGATGCCCATCACATCCGCACCGGGAAGCTCTCGAAAGACGACTGGCCGCGCCTCACCGAGGCGTGCAGCAAGCTCGAGTCGGCCCCGCTCTACGTCGACGACACGCCCGCGCTCAGCTTGCTCGAGCTCCGCGCCCGCGCGCAGACCCTCAAGCGCCGCGAACCCAACCTCGGCCTCGTCGTCGTCGACTACCTCCAGCTGATGACAACCGGCCGCAACGAGGAGAGCCGGCTGCAGGAGGTGTCCTCGATCTCCCGAGGCCTCAAGGAGATCGCGAAGGATCTCGACCTGCCCGTGATCGCGCTCTCGCAGCTCAACCGCTCGCCCGAGCAGCGCCACGACAAGCGCCCGATGCTCTCCGACCTGCGCGAGTCGGGGTCGATCGAGCAAGACGCCGACCTCGTGATGTTCCTCTACCGCGAGGAGTACTACGAGCGCGACGATGCCGACGACACGAAGAAGGGCGTCGCCGAGGTGATCCTCGCGAAGCACCGGAACGGCCCGACCGATTCCTTCAACGTTGCCTTCATCAAGAAGTACGCCAAGTTCGCGAGCCTTGCCCAGTAGCCTCACAAAGAGCTGCCTCGGCTGCGGGCGAGAGTTCGAGACCGAGGAGGTGGTCCTGCTCGGCCAGACATTCCCGGCCGAGCGGTACTGCCAGCTCTGCCGGGCGACGGAGGAGGTCGTCGACGAGCAACGCCGGGCAGACGAGCGCTGGGCGCGCGTTCGCGTCCCCTCGGCGTACGACGACTGCACCTTCGAGAACTTCGAGCCGGTGCCCGACACGCGCAACGCGCTCGCAGTCTGCCGCCAGTGGACGAAGGAGTTCCGGGCAGGAACCGACCTGCGCCAGGGCCTCCTCCTCCGCGGCAATCCCGGTGCCGGCAAGACGCACCTCGCGGTGGCGATCCTGCGCGAGGTGATCTGGAGCGACCGCGACCCTCGGCCGACCGCGCTCTTCCTCAACGTCCCCGCATGGCTGAATGCCCTGCGCGAGAGCTACGGCGACGGCGAGCCGCCGCCCAACCCGAGCGGCTACGACCTCGTAGTCCTCGACGACCTCGGCGCCGAGGACTGGTCGAGCTGGGCCCGCGACCGCATCTACAACCTCGTCAACCAGCGCGAACAACAGCGGCGGCTCGTGATCGTGACGACGAACCACGAGTGGCGCGAGCTGGCCGGCCGCGTCGGCGGCCCAACCGCGAGCCGCCTGCGCCGCCTCGCGCGCGAAGTCCACGTGGACGCCCGCAGCGACTACCGCGAACGCGAAGCCGCGTAACCCGCGCGAGTCGGGGGCATACTTCTCCGCCGTGTCAGCGACCGTCATCGTCGGCGCGCAGTGGGGCGACGAGGGGAAAGGCAAGATCGTCGACCTGCTAGCTCGGGATTCCGACCTCGTGTGCCGCTACAACGGCGGCCCGAACGCCGGCCACACACTCGTGGTCGACGGCGAGACGTACAAGCTCAAGCACATCCCGTCAGGGATCCTCCAGGGGAAGGAGTGCGTGATCGGCGCCGGGTGCGTCGTCAACCCGGAGGTGCTGATCGAGGAGCTCGACGACCTCGCCTCCCGCGGCGTCGCGACCGACCTCGTGCGTCTCTCCGGCAACGCGCACCTGATCATGCCGTGGCACCTCGCCATCGACCAGGCGAGCGAGCGGCGCCTCGGCAAGCTCGCGATCGGCACGACGAAGCGCGGCATCGGCCCATGCTACGCCGACAAAGCGATGCGGCTCGGGATCCGCGTCCAGGACATCCTCGACCCCAAGATCCTCCGTCAGAAGATCAAGGTCGCGCTCGCCGAGAAGAACCTCTGGCTCGAGCGCGTCTACGGCGAGCAGCCGATCTCCCTCGAAGGGCTCGTCGAGCAGCACGAGGCCTTCGCCGAGCGCCTGCGTCCGCTGATCGTCGACGCCTCGCTCCTCGTCGACGCGGCATTGCGGGACGGGAAGCGGATCCTTTTCGACGGCGCCCACGGTACGCTGCTCGACCTCGACCACGGCACGTACCCCTTTGTGACGTCGTCGCCGACGGTCGCGGGCGGCGCCGCGGTCGGCACCGGGATCGGGCCGACCCGAATCGACAGCGTGATCGGCGTCGCGAAGTCGTACGTCACGCGCGTCGGCCAGGGGCCGTTCCCCTCCGAGATCGAAGGCCCCGACCAGGAGCGGCTCCGCGAGCTAGGCGGCGAGTACGGAACAGTGACCGGCCGCGAGCGCCGCTGCGGCTGGCTCGACCTCGTCGCCCTCCGCTACGCGGTGCGCCTGAACGGCATCGACCGGCTCGCGCTGACGAAGCTCGACGTCCTCTCCCACTTCGCGGAGCTACCCGTCTGTGTCCGCTACCGCACACGGGACGGACACGAGACTCGCGACTTCCCCGCCCACCAGAGCGACTTTCACGCCGCAGAGCCGGTCTACGAAGTCCTCGAAGGCTGGCAGGAGCCGCTCGACGACTGCTCTTCGGTCGCCGAGCTGCCCGACGCGGCGCGCGGCTACGTCGAGTTCGTGGAGCGCGAGCTCGAGGTCGAGGTGACGCTCGTCGGCACGGGTGCCGAGCGCTCCTCCGTCCTCACGCGGGCGTAGCGGCCGCCGCGAAGGCGCGCGCGCTCAGCTCGAACGCGCCGGCCGGGCTGCCGAGCTGACGATGGAGCTCGTCGTGAGCGCGCTCGTGCGCTTCCGCATCGAGCGACGCAATCCAGTGCCCCGCCGGGCCGACGCCGCGCTGGAGGGTCTGCCAGAACTCGTCGTAGTCCTCGTACCCGGTGGTCACGTCCAGCTCGGCGGACTCGACCTCACCGAGCGGCGCGAGGAGGGCGTTGATCTCCTGCGGTGTCCGGTAGCGGCGCGGCTCGGCGAGGGTCGACGCGCCGATCGCCAACGCCGTTCGGTCGATCGCGGCGAACATGTCGACCTCCGCGACGCCCCACATGCAGACCGCGACGCGCCGGGCGACACGCGCCATCTCGCCGACCGCGGCAGGCGCGTCCGAGACAAACGCGACGACGAGCTGCGCGAGGGCCACGTCAAACGAGCCGGAGTCGAACGGCATGTCCTCTGCCGGCGCCTCGTGCACCTCCACCTCGGGAAAGCGTTGGCGGAACCCATCGACGAATTCCGGAGATGGATCCGCTGCCGCAACCGAGGCACCTCGCGCGACCAGCTCGGCGGTCAACGCGCCGGTGCCCGCGCCGACATCGAGCGCGCGCATGCCCGCCGTCACCCCCACGAAGTCCGCGAACCGCACCGCGAGCTGCCTCGAGTAGCGGCCCATGAAGTCGTCGTAGGCGTCGCTGTCGACGCGGAACTGCGAGTTCACGGCGCGAGGCTATCGAGATCGGCTTGCGTGTTGACGTTCGCGAGCAGCTGCTCCTCGAGCTCGATACGCGCGGTGTCGAGCCCGTCGAGGACGGTGCTGAGCCGACGCTCTCCGGTCTCGAAGGTAGGCACTGCGCGTCGAACGACAGCGCACGGGAGCGGGCCTGCCTGGGCGACGGCCGCCTCCCGGCAGGCAGCCGCAAGCGACCGGAGCGCTCCGGCCGTCAGGAGTGGCATGTCGACGGGAATCACGACCGCGACCTCGTTCGTCGCGGCTCGCAGGCCAACCGCGATCGCGGCAACCGGCCCTGTCCCGGGATCCGGCAGTCCGTCGCCTCCGACTGCGAGCCGCTCCTCGCAGACCTCGCCGAGCAGCCGCCACGCGCGCTCCGCGAGCGTCTCGTCCTCGAACCGGACGAGCGCCTTGGGCGAGCCGAAGCGAGTGCTCGCGCCGCCGACGAGCAGGATCCCGGTCAGGCCTCGATCCGCCACGGCTCCGTGTACACGTTGACGGAGCCGCCGCGGACGAAGCCGCAGAGCGTTACGCCCCGGTCGGTGGCGAGCTCGACCGCGAGGCTCGACGGCGCGCCAACCGCGACGAGGATCGGGCAGCCGGCGACCGCTGCCTTCTGCACGAGCTCGAACGAGAGTCGGCCGCTGACGCAGAGCACGTGCCCGGCTAGCGGGAGCAACCCCTCCCGGAACGCCCAGCCCACGACCTTGTCCATTGCGTTGTGCCGGCCCACGTCCTCCCGCACGCACAGCGCCTCGCCGGCGGCGGAGAAGAGCCCCGTCGCGTGGAGGCCCCCGGTCGCGGCGAAGGCGGCCTGCGCCTCGCGGAGCCCGTCGGGCAGCGACGCTACGAGCGCCGATGGCAGCCGCAACTCCGACTCGACCCGCGGAGCTTCGACGGCAACCGCCTCGAGCGCTCCTTTCCCGCAGACGCCGCACGAGGACGAGGTGTAGAAGCTGCGCTGCAGCCGCGCCGGATCGAACCCCGGGGCGTCGACGTCGACGGTGTTCGCGGCGAGATCGCCCGGCAGCCGAGCCTCGGTCGGGCGCAGCCCTTCCGAGAGACAAAAGCCGAGCGCGAGCTCCTCGTCATGGCCCGGCGTCCGCATCGTGACGGCGACCGGCTGCCCGCCGATCCGGATCTCGAGCGGCTCCTCGACGGCCACCTGGTCGCGCTGGGTCGCGCCGGCCGGGAGCCGGAGGACGTCGACCGCGGCGGCCGAGTAAGGCGGCGCGTCCATCAGCGCCCGCAGCGTAACCGTGGAATCAGGCGCTGTTGGTTGCGTCCGCAGCGGCGCGGGTGGCGACGAGGTGCTCGGAGATGGTGCGGTAGCCGTTGATTGCGGTAGCGACATCCCCCGGCGAGAGATCTTCGGAGCCGCGTTCCGCAGCCTCGACGATCTCGTGCGCGGAGAGGTATTCGGCGACGATCTCCCGCTCCTCCCCTTCGCGCACGACCGGGTCGGTCAGGTCGTAACCGCTCTCTTCGAGCATCCGCGCTATGAGCCGATCGAGCTCGCTCAGAGCGTCGGTCGCGTTGGCCCGGATGCTGTCCTCGAGCGTTTGCCACTCGCTCTCCCACGCATGACGGTCGAGACCAGGTTCGCGCATGGTCGAATCCTGCGCGCCACGCCCGGAATCGAAACGCGGGCTGTCGCCGTCGCCAACGGCGGGAAGTTCGCCCGCGCATCGTCGGCTTTGCCGGCGATGCTTGCAGGCTTAGGATCGATCGCGTGCGGATGCTTGTCGTCGGGTCGGGGGGTCGCGAGCACGCACTCGCCTGGTCGCTCTCGCATAGCGCGAGCCTCGACGAGTTGCACGCGGCGCCGGGGAATCCCGGCATCGCGGCGCTCGCGCATTGCCACCCCGTGCGGGCTGACGACCACTCCGCACTCGTCTCCCTCGCCCGCGAGCTGCGGATCGACCTCGTCGTCGTCGGGCCCGAGGCTCCTCTCGTCGCAGGCCTCGGCGACGAGCTGCGCCGCCGCGGCATCGCCGTCTTCGGCCCCAGCGCAGCGGCGGCCCGCATCGAGGGCTCGAAGTCGTTCGCGAAGGAGGTGATGGAGGCGGCCGGGGTACCGGCCGCGAAGACGCTGCCCCACGCCCGAACGCCGTGCGTCGTCAAGATCGACGGGCTCGCCGCCGGAAAGGGAGTTTGGGTCTGCCACACCCGGCCCGAGCTCGATGACGCGCTCCGAGCAGTCCAGGCGTTCGGCCAGCCGTTCCACGTCGAGGAACTGCTCGAAGGGCCCGAGCTGTCGGTCTTCGCCGTCTGTGCCGGCGAGACCGCCGTCGCCTTTCCCCCGGCCCGCGACTACAAGCGGATAGGTGACGGAGACGAGGGCCCGAACACCGGCGGGATGGGCTCCTTCTCACCGCTG
>DASSLB010000273.1:0-8059 GCA_035689945.1 Gaiellaceae bacterium
ACGTGGTTGACGTGGTTGAAGGCGTCGAGGTCGCGCCAGCGGATCTCGATCTCCTTCTCGTGCGTCACGTCAGCTGCCGAAGCCGGCGGCGGCGTCGCGCGCGGCCTGGGTCTGCGCGAGCGCGGCGTACGCGAGCCGCTCGATCAGGAGCACAGCCTCGCGCGGGGATGCGGTCGCCGCGTCGATCGCCTGCTTCGTGACGGCGACGGCGTCGCGCGGCAGCGCGGCGAGGCGGGCTGCGATCTCGAGCGCACGGTCGAGCGCCTTGCCCTCCTCCACGACCTCCGTGACGACGCCGGCGCGACGCGCATCGTCGGCGCCGAATCGCTCGGAGAGCAGAAAGAGCTCCTTCGCGCGCGCCGGTCCGAGCAGCCGGGTGACGCGATGCAGGCCGCCGGAGCTGGCGAGGATCCCGAGGGAGACCTCCGGGAAGCCGAAGACGGCGGAGTCGTCGGCGATGCGGAAGTCGAGGGCAAGCGCAAGCTCGAGCGCGCCACCGAGGCAGTAGCCGTGGATCGCGGCGATCGTCGGCTGGGGCAGGGCGGCGAGCTCTTCGTACACCCCGCCGGTGTCGCTGTAGTAGCGGAGCACGTCCTCCGGGGAGCGGCCCTCGAACTCGGAGATGTCGGCGCCGGCCGAGAAGGCGCGGCCCTCGCCCGTGAGGATCACGGCGCCGCTCGAGCGGACGTCGCCGGAGACGAGCGCCTTGTGCAGCGCGCGCTCGACCTCGGTCGAGATCGCGTTCAGCTTCTCCGGCCGGTTCAGCCGGATGACGGCGACCTCCCCGTCGCGTGCGACCTCGACGACACTCATCGCAGCAACTCTTTCAGCTCCTCCGCGGCCTCGACGGCACGGCGGCCGACCTCCGGAAGCCGCTCGCGTGGCAGCCGGTGCTCCGTGCCCCAGACGCTGACGATCGCCACCGGCCGCCCTTGCTCGGAGAGAACCGGCGCCGAGGCGCCGAAGAGCGAATCCTCGAGCTCGCCGACGCAGATCGCGTAGCCGTCGCGCCGCACGGCGCGGAGCTCGTCGGCCAGGCTGCGCCGGTCGGTGACCGTCGTGTCGGTGTAGCGCTCGAGGCGGCGCGGGAGCACGGCCTCCTGCTCCTCCTCGGGGAGGTACGCAAGATAGGCCTTGCCGGTCGAGGTCGCGTGCAGCGGCACCGTCCGCCCGAACCAGTTCGGCGCCATCACGTGCGGCGGGTCGACCTGGTCGACGTAGACGAGGCTGAAGCGCCGTGCGACCGCGAGGTTGGTCGCCTCGCCGGTCTCGCGGGCGAGCAGCTCGAGGACGGGACGGCCGCGGCGCACGAGCGGATCGACGTCCGCGCCGGCCGCGATGCGCAGGAAGGCGTAGCCGAGGCTGTAGCGCTGGCTGATCGGATCGCGCTCGATCAGGCCGTGGCTGTCGAGCGTCGCGAGGAGCCGCCAGGTCGTACTCCGGTTGAGCCCGCACGCGGTCGCAAGCTCGTTGACGGTCGGAGGATGAGGGCTGTCGGCGATCGCCTTGATCAGCGCCGCCGCGCGGTCGACGGACTGGATCGTCTTCGCGCGGGACTCGGTCGTGCTCATGTCACCGAGACTTCTTCTTCGAGCGGTGCAAGCTCGACCACCTCGCGGCGGAACGGCACCGCGTCGCCGTGCGGCTCCCCGTCCAGCTCCTCGGCGAAGCGGCGGCCCTCCCAGACCGCGCTCGCGATCGTGCCGGGCGCGTATGCGTCGCCGATGGGGGTCGCGCCGAGCTCGAGGGCGAGCGCGTCGTTCGGCAGCCGCGCCGTCACGAGGACGAGACCCTCGAGCGGGAGCTCCCGTTCACGGCCGGTGTAGACCTCGATGACGCGTGCCGCTCCGTCTTCGGCGGCGACCAGAGCCTGCGCGGTGGCGAGCTCGATGCCTGCCTCGACGAGCCGACGGTGGATCCGCTCGTGCTCCATCGTGTTCACGCTCCACTCCGAGACGCGAGGTGCGGACGTCACGAGCGTCACGTGCTTCCCCTCGGCCGCGAGCAGCTCCGCGAGCACGCCGCCGAGGTAGTAGTGGTCGTCGTCGAAGAGGAGGATCCGGTCTCCCGCCGGACGACGGCCGGCCATGAGGTCGTCGGGCGTCAGCGTCTCGACAGCGGGGTCGAGTGCCGGCGGGCGCGTGTGCCACCGCCCCACACCGTCGGCGCGCCAATGCGCGCCGGTCGCGATTGCGACGTGGTCGAAGCCGTAGCCGCGCACCTCGTCGGCGGTGACCTCGCTCTCGAGCGCGAGCTCTACGTTCGAGAGCTTCGCGAGCTGCCCGCGGCGATAGTCGACCACGCGGATCCATGCGCCGAGCCCTGGGAGCCGCGCCTCGCGGAGGACGCGACCGCCGAGCTCACGGCCGGCCTCGGCGAGAACAACCTCGTAGCCGCGCTTGCCGAGCGCCATCGCGGCTTCGAGCCCGGCCGGCCCGCCGCCGACGACCAGAACCTTCGAGTCCGAACCGGCCGGCCGGAAGCGCTCCGGGTGCCAGCCCCGTCGCCACTCCTCGCCCATAGACGGGTTCTGGGTGCACGTGATCGGTGTTGCCGTCCAGTCGCCGGTCACGCAGACGTTGCAGGCGATGCACTCGCGGATGTCCTCGAGCCGTCCCTCCTCGATCTTCACCGGCAGGAACGGATCGGCGATCGAGGGGCGCGCCGCGCCGACGAAGTCGATCACGCCGTCACGGATCAGTCGCACCATCGTGTCGGGCGACGTGAGCCATCCGATGCCGACGAGCGGCTTCGACGTGAGTTGCTTGATCCCGCGGAAGTGCTCTTCCGTCCACGCCTCGTGCGTGAACCGCGCCGTGCGCGAGTCGTCGGGCCAGAAGCCGACCATCACGTCCCACACGTCGGGCAGCTCCCCGACCAGCGCGAACAGCTGCTCGATCTCCGGACGTTCGATCCCTTCCTCGCCGAGCAGTTCGTCGACGACGAGACGGCAGGCGACCGCGGCGCGACCCTCGCATTCCTCGAGCGTGTCGTCGAGCACCTCACGTAACAGGCGCGCGCGGTTCTCGAGCGCCCCGCCGTACTCGTCGTCGCGCAGGTTGTAGCGGCGGGAGAGAAAATGCTGAAGCGTCGTCAGTCCATGCGCGGCGTAGACGTAGACGAGGTCGTAGCCGGCGCGGAGCGACCGCTGCACCGCCTGCCGGTGGCGGCGGCGAAGGTCGGCGATGTCCTCGCGGCTCATCGCACGCGCCTGTGCCGGTTCGTAGCCGGTGATGGGCAGGTTCGACGGGCCGTGCGAGGGCATCCGGCCGTAGAGGTTCGCGCTGATCATTCCGCTGTGGACCAGCTCGATCCCGGCGAGCGAGTCGTGAGCGTGCACCTGCTCGACGAGCCGCTCGTGCGCGGGGATGTCGGCGTCGTCCCAGATGCGCCCCTCGATGAAGCCGTTGACGTCGGAGCTCGGGTGATACTCGACCTCCTCGGTGCAGACGACGGCCCAGCCGCCCTCCGCCTTGACGCCGCGCATGACGGCGTGGGCCGTCGGGTCGCGGTGGCCCATGCCGTTGCAGTGCGGCACCTGGAAGAAGCGGTTGCGTGCGGTCACCGGACCGAGCTGCACGGGCTCGAAGAGGACGTCGTAGCGTGGGTCGCGGGCCATCAGGCGAAGAGGCTACGTGCGATCAGGAGCCGCATGATGTCGCTCGTGCCGTCCCAGATCTCGTCGAGCTTCGCGTCGCGGTACCACTTCTGCGCGAGCGAGTCGCGGATGTAGCCGGCGCCGCCGAGCGTCATCACCGCGGCCGAGGCGGCAAAGACGGAGGCCTCGGATGCGGCGAGCTTGGCCATCGCTGCCTCGGCCGAGAACGGCCGGCCGGTGTCGGCGAGCTCCGCAGCGCGGTGCGTCATCAGCCGCGCCTGATCGAGCTTCAGCTTCGCGTCGGCGAGCCGGAAGGACACGGCCTGGAACTCGTGGATCGGTCGGCCGAACGCCTCACGTTCCTTCGCGTACTCCACCGCGAGCTCGAGCGCCGCGCGTCCGAGTCCCACCGAGCCCGCCGCCAGCTGCACGCGCGCGACGTCGAACACCCACATGAGCCCGCGGAACGCCGCTCCCTCTTCGCCGAGCCGGCGGTCCTCGGCGACGAAGCAGTCCTCGAACGCGACCTCGGCGGCGGGGAAGCAGCGGCTCCCCATCTTCGGCATGCGCGGGCCGCGGACGAAGCCCTCGTCGCCGTTCTCGACGAGGAACGCGGTGACGCCGCGCGAGCGGCTGCCCGGGTCGACGGTGGCGAAGACGATGCAGAGGTCGGCGATGTGGCCGTTGCCGATGAACTTCTTGCGTCCGTTGAGGACGTAGCCCCCGTCGCGCGGCGTCGCGGTCGTCTCGATCGCCGCAGCGTCGGAGCCGTGCTCGGGCTCCGTGATCGCGACCGAACAGGCGGGGGGCTCCGCGTCGCAGAGCCGTGGGATCCAGCGGAGCTTCTGCTCCTCCGAGCCGAGCGCGAGCAGCGGGCCGGCGAAGAACCCGCCCTGCGCGATCACCCAGAAGATCGGCGAGTCGCCCCAGGCGAGCTCTTCGATCACCTCACAACGGTCGCGCAGGCTCTCGACGCCGCCCCCGCCGTACTCGGCCGGCAGGTCGTAGGACGTGAGCCCGAGCGCGGCTGCGCGCCGCAGCACGTCGATCGGGTACTCCTCCGTCTCGTCGTACTCGAGGGCGACCGGCCGCATCTCGTCCCGCGCGAACGCCTGCGCGACGGCGCGGAGGGAGTCGAGGTCGAGCCGGCGCGTGGGGGCGCTTTGCACCATCGGATTGCGCTCGATTATGGTACGTCCATCGCAGGATGTGCAACGGCAGTTCGCATTTCGAACGGAGGATGCCGTGAATTGGGAAGTTTTCGTCACCTGTGCGGTAACCGGAGCGGGGGACACCGCGAGCCGCAGCGAGCACGTCCCGGTCACGCCGGAGCAGATCGCCGACGCCGCGATCGAGGCCGCTCGCGCGGGCGCCGCCGTCGCGCACATCCACGTCCGCGACCCCGACACGGGCCGCGGCGCACGCGATCCCGCGCTCTACCGCGCCGTCGTCGAGCAGATCCGCGCGTCAGACGTTGACGTCGTCCTCAATCTCACCGCGGGGATGGGCGGCGACCTCGTGCTCGGCGGCGAGGACGCTCCGCTCCCGCCGGATCCGGCCGGAACGGACATGGCCGGGGCGGCCGAGCGGCTCGCCCACGTCGAGGAGCTGCGCCCCGAGATCTGCACGCTCGACTGCGGGACGATGAACTTCGCCGCCGGCGGCGACTACGTGATGGTCAACACGCCGGGGATGCTGCGCGCGATGGCCGCGCGGATCCGCGAGCTCGGCGTGCGGCCGGAGCTCGAGGTGTTCGACACGGGCCATCTCGTCTTCGTCCACGAGCTGATCCGCGACGGGCTGATCGAGGATCCGCCGCTGATCCAACTCTGCACCGGCATCCCGTACGGCGCGCCCGACGACCTCGGCACCTTGCTCGCGATGGTCAACCAGCTGCCCGAGAACGCCGTCTACTCCGCGTTCTCGATCGGGCGGATGGAGCTGCCGTTCGTCGCCGTCGCGCCGCTCGTGGGCGCCAACGTGCGCGTTGGGCTCGAGGACAACCTCTACCTCTCGCGCGGGCAACTCGCGACGAACGGCGAGCTCGTCGCGCAGGCGGTCGAGATCCTTGAGCGGATGAACGTGCGCGTCCTCGGGCCGGAGGAGGTGCGGGAGAAGCTCGCCCTGCGGGTCGGTGTCCACTAAGCCCGCGCGGGTCGGGCTGCTCGGCGGTGGCGTGATCGGCGCCGGCTGGGCCGCCCGCTTCGTCCTCAACGGCTCCGACGTCCGGCTCTACGACCCGTCGCCTGAGGCGGCCGCTCGCGCCGGGCAGGTACTCGAAGACGCGCGCGTGGCGTACCGGCAGCTGACGCTCGCGCCGCTGCCGCAGGAAGGAGAGCTGCGGATCGTCGACTCGGTCGAGGGGGCCGTTGCGGGAGCCGAGCTCGTCCAGGAGTCGGCGCCCGAGCGGATTGAGCTGAAGCGCGGATTGCTCGGGGAGGCCGATCGCGCCGCTCCGGCGGAAGCGCTCATCTGCTCCTCCACGTCAGGGCTACGGCCGAGTGAGCTGCAGGGGGAGATGTCGCGGTCTCAGCGCTTCTGCGTGGCGCATCCGTTCAACCCGGTCTACCTCCTGCCGCTCGTCGAGCTCTGCGCGGGAGAGCAGACCGCGCCGGAAACGGTGGAGCGTGCGGCCGCGCTTTTTCGCGCGGTCGGGATGCACCCGCTCGTCGTTCGCAGCGAAATCGACGGCTTCGTCGCTGACCGGCTGCTCGAGGCCCTTTGGCGTGAAGCGCTGTGGCTCGTCTCGGACGGTGTTGCGACGGTCGAGGAGGTCGACGATGCGATCCGCTACGGCGCGGGCCTGCGCTGGGCGTTCATGGGCACGTACCTCACGTACCGCATCGCCGGGGGCGAGGAGGGGATGCGTCACTTCCTCCGCCAGTTCGGGCCGGCCCTCGGATGGCCGTGGACGCATCTGACGGACGTCCCCGAGCTGACCGACGAGCTCGTGGAGAAGATCGCCGAGCAGTCCGACGCGCAGGTCGGCGGCCTGTCGCCGCGCGAGCTCGAGCAGCTGCGCGACCGCGTGCTCGTCCGTCTGCTCCAGGCGCTTCGCGTCGAGGAGACGGCCGCGGGTGCGACGCTCGCGGCCTGGGAGCGCGAGTTGCTTGGCACGACCCCGACTCCCATGCAGCGCATTCCGCCCGAGTGGGTCGACTACAACGGCCATGTCCACGAGAGCCGCTACCTCCAGCTCTTCGCCGACGCGACAGACGCGCTGCTGGGTGCGCTCGGAGTCGACGCCGGTTACCTCGCGAACGGCGGCAGCTACTTCACCGTCGAGACGCACCTCTCGCACCTGCGCCAGCTGGAAGCAGGCGATCGCGTTCATGTGACGACGCAGGTGCTCGACTCAGACGAGAAGCGCCTCCATCTCTTCCACGTCCTGCTCCGCGACGGCGAGGCCGCTCCGCTCGCGACCGCGGAGCAGATGCTGCTGCACGTCGACACCGACAGCGGACGTGCGGCGCCGTCGCGCGAGCCGGTGCGTGAGCGGGTCGCCGAGCTCTCCCGGAGGCACGAAGCGCTGCCGCGACCCGAGCGCGCGGGCCGTTCGATCGGCGCACGTTGACCCGCGACCTCACGCCGCTCTTCGAGCCGCAGACGCTCGCGATCGTGGGCGTCTCGTCCGATCCCGGCAAGTGGGGCTACTGGTTCGCGCGCGATGCGGTGCTCGGAGCGCATCGGCGACGCGTGTATCTCGTCGGCCGCAACGGCGGGGAGGTGCACGGGATGCCCGTCCATCGCTCGCTCCGAGAGCTGCCGGAGGCGCCGGAGCTCGTCGTCCTCAGCGTCCCGGCCGACGGGCTCGAGGAAGCGGTCGACGACTCGCTCGCGGCGGGCGCGCGGGCGCTCGTCGCGATCGCGGCTGGGTTCGCGGAGCTCGGCGAGGAGGGCGCCGCGCGCGAGCGGGCGCTCGTCGAGCGTGTGCGCGCCGCCGGTGCCGCACTCGTCGGACCGAACTGCCTCGGCCTCTTCGACGGCGCCTCCGAGCTCCAGCTCGCCTCGACGCCCCTGCCCACGGGCCCGGTGGGCTTCGTCTCGCAGAGCGGAAACGTTCTGCTCGAGGTCGGCCTGCTGCTCGAAGATTTCGGCCTCGGCTTCTCGCGCGCAGTCTCGATTGGAAACCAGGCCGACGTGGGCGTTACCGAGCTCGTCGCTGCGCTTGCCGGACACGAGGGGACGCGCGTGATCGGCGTCTACTGCGAGGACTTCCGGGACGGTCGCGCGTTCGCCGAGGCGGCGCGGACGGCGGGCAAGCCGGTCGTCCTGCTCACGGCCGGTCGCAGCGCTGCGGGTGCCCGCGCCGCGCGCTCTCACACCGGCGCGCTGACGAGCCGCCGCGAGGCGGTCGAGGCGGCGTGCCGGGCCGGTGGGATCCATCTCGTGGATACGCCGCGCGCACTCGTCGATACGGCACAGGCGCTGCTCGTTCCGTATCGGCCCCGTGGCCGGAAG
>DASSLB010000274.1:0-10481 GCA_035689945.1 Gaiellaceae bacterium
ATGACGCCGGAGGAGCGTGCAGACGCATTTCCTACCGCGTGACCAGGTGATCTGGTCGTTCGGGCCCGACCTCCAGCCCGTGCTGGAGGTCGAGCCCGGCGACGTTGTCACGTTCGAGACGAACGACTGCTTCACGGGGCAGATCCGAAGCGAGGACGACCTCGTCACGAACATCGATCTCTCGCGGATCAACAGCGCGACCGGGCCGGTCGCGGTGAAGGGCGCCGAGCCGGGCGACTCGCTCGTGGCGGAGATCCTCGACGTGCGCCCGATCGAGTGGGGCGTCGCCACGCTCATCCCCGGCTTCGGCCAGCTGATCGAGCAGGTGCAGTCCCCGCTGACGCGCCTCTTCGAGGTGCGCGACGGGATGGTGAAGATGAACGACCGCGTCTCGTTCCCGGCGATGCCGATGGTCGGCGTCGTTGGCGTCGCGACCGACGGCGAGGAGCTGTCCAACGGCCTCGCCGGGCAGCACGGCGGCAACCTCGACGACCACTGGCACGGCGCAGGCGCGAAGATCTTCTTCCCCGTTCGCCAGCCGGGCGGCATGTTCGCGGTCGGCGACATGCACGCCGCGATGGGAGACGGCGAGATCTGCTTCACCGGCGTCGAGATCGCGGGCGAGGTGGACGTCCGCTTCGACGTCCTCAAGGGCAAGCAGGCGACCTGGCCGGTGACGGAGCTCGCCGACCGCTGGCTCCCGCACGCGACCGCGGATCAGTACGACGAGGCGCTCGTGCTCGTCGCGGAGGAGGCGGCGCGCCTGCTCGTCGACGAGCACGGCTTCTCGATGGAAGACGCGTTCATCTTCCTCTCGGTCGCCTGCGACGCCGGAGTCGCGCAGGCGTGCAAGCCCGCGCCCGGAGGGTTCGGCTCGATCGCGCGCTTCTCGATCCCGAAGATCGGCGCCTGCCCCGCCCCGTTCGGCGTCTAGACGCGCGGCGTACACTTTTCGGGAAATGGCGATGCGCACGATGAACCCGGTCCACGAGGCGAGTACCTGCGCCGTCGCCGCGACGGCCGAGATCGTCGGCGCGAAGTGGACGGCGCTCCTCGTCCACGACCTCTCCGAGGGCCCGCGCCGCTTCTCCGAGCTCGAGCGCTCGTGCCAGGGCATCAGTCCGCGCACCCTTGCGGAGCGGCTCCGCGCACTCGAGGCCGAAGGGATCCTCGAACGGCAGAGCTATCCGGAGACGCCGCCGCGCGTCGAGTACAGCCTGACGGAGAAGGGCGAGTCCCTCCTGCCGATCATCGACGCCATGCGCGGGTTCGGCCACGAATGGCTCGCGTGCGGACGCACGCACCCGCACGAGCTCTAGTTCAGACGGCCGAGAGCCGTGAAGAGCGCGGCGGCCGTGTCGATCCCCGCCGCGAAGTACGGGACGAGGAAGCGCTCGTTCGGCGAGTGGATGTTGGACTCGGGCAGCCCGAACCCGGTGAGGATCGTGTCGATCCCCTTCTCGGTCAGCGCCGGCATGAGCGGGATCGAGCCGCCGACACGCGTCAGGAGCGGCCGGATCCCGACGCCCTGCTCGAACGCCTCGACCGCAAGCTGGACCGCGGGCGCATCGGCACTGACGAGGCCGGGGTTCGAGCCGAACCAGGAGATCTCGAGCTCCGCGCCGTCCGGCGCCGCCTCGCGCAGCAGCCGCTCTGCGGCCGGCCCGATCGTCGTCGCCTCCTGGCCGGGCGCGAGCCGCAGCGAGAACTCGGCCGAGGCCGCGACGCTGAGCGTCGTGTTCCGGATGCCGGGCTTCCCGCCCAGGATCCCGTTCACGTCGGCCGACGGCTCCGCCCATGTGCGGACGTAGAATTCGTCTTCGGCTCTGGCGTCGAGCGGGCGCGCGCCCTGCTCCGAGAGCGACTCGGCGCCCGGAGGTAGCTGCGCCCAGGCCGCGAGCTCCTCCGCCGTCGGCGGAGCGATGCCCTCGCGCAGCGGCTCCGGCAAGCGGCCGTCCGCACCGGCGAGCACCGCGTTGAGACAGCGCAGCAGGACATGGATCGCGTTGAGCGCGACCCCGCCATACATGCCGGAGTGGAGGTCGCGCGCGCCGGTCCGCACCTTCACCTCGACCCCAACTAGACCGCGAGTCGCGAGCTCGATCACGGGCACATCGCGCCGCAGCATCCCGCCGTCGAAGATCACGCAGGCGTCGGCGCCGCGCTCGTCCTGCGCAACCCAGTCGGAAATCGTGTGGCCGCCGATCTCCTCCTCGCCGTCGAACGCGATGCGCAGGTTGACAGGGAGCGCACTTGCCTCGACGAGCCGCTGCGCCGCGCGCAGCACGAGCCATAGCTGGCCCTTGTCGTCGGTGACGCCGCGGCCGTAGGCCCACTCGCCGCGGATGTCGAGCTCGAACGGATCAGACTCCCAGAGCTCGAGCGGCGCCGGCGGCTGGACGTCGAAGTGGTTGTAGACGAGGACGGTCGGTGCGTCACTCGCGCCGTTCGAGGCGCGGATCTCGCCGAGCACGAGCTCCCGTTCGCCGTACGGCGTCAACTCGGCCGTGCCGCCGATGCGCCGGATGAAGTCGCAGACCCATTCGCCGGCGCGCTTGACGTCCTCCCGGTGGGCCGGGTCGGCGCTCACACTCGGGATTGCGATCAGCTCCGCCAGCTCGGCGCGCCAGGCCTCGTCCACGCGGCGATCCTATGCTGCGCCTCGTGCGGTTCGCGGAAGTGACCCTCTCGTCCCCGCTCGACCTGCGGGATTTCTACGGCGGCGAGCTCGGCCTACCGCTCGACGCTGACGCGATCGTGTTGGGCGAGACGCGGCTCCGGTTCGAGGTCGAGGCGGGCGGCGCCTTCTACCACTTCGCGCTCCTCGCGCCGGGCGATCGCTTCGGCGCCGCGCTCGAGTGGGCGCGAGGCCGCGTCGAGCTGCTCGGCGACGTGTTCGAGTTCGAGAACTGGGACGCGGAGGCCGTCTACTTCCACGATCCGGCCGGCAGCATCGTCGAGCTGATCGCCCACCACGGGCTCGAGGAGAACGGCCGCGACGGGCCGTTCGCCGCGGACGAGATCGTGGGCTTCTCCGAGCTCGGGATCGTCGGTGACCGTTCGCGCCTGCTCCGGCAGCTCGAGACCGAGGGCCTCGAGCTCTGGAGCGGAACGGTCGAGGAGCCGGACCGGCTCGCCTTCGTCGGCGAGAAGGGTCGAACACTGATCCTCGCCCCACCGGGACGCGGCTGGCTGCCGACAGGCCGGCCCGCCGAGCCGCACCCGGCGCAATACGTCCTCGAGCTCTAGGCGACGTCCCGCAGAGAGCCGGTCTCCGCGAGAGCGCGAAGCTTCTTGAGGCTCTGGTTCTCGATCTGGCGGATCCGTTCGCGCGTCACGTTGAACGCGCGGCCCACCTCGTCGAGTGTGCAGGGCTGCTCCCCGCCGAGCCCGTAGCGCAGCTCGAGCACCCGCCGCTCCCGGTGCGAGAGCGTGCCGAGGATGTTGCGAAGCATCTCCTGGCGCAGTGTCACGTCGGCCGCCTCGTCGGGCATCGGCGCGTTCTCGTCGGTGAGGAAGTGGCCGAACTCCGACTCCTCCTCGTCGCCGACAGGCTTCTCGAGCGAGACCGGCGCCTGCGAGGTGCGGAGGATCTGCTCCACCTCGTCCAGGGGAAGCTCGACGTCGATTGCGATCTCGCTCGCGGTTGGCTCGCGGCTCAGCTCGCCGCGTAGCTTCCGCTCGGAGCGGACGATCTTGTTCAGCTTCTCGACGACATGGACAGGCATCCGGATCGTGCGGCCCTTGTCCGCGAGGGCGCGAGCGACCGCCTGGCGGATCCACCACGTCGCGTAGGTCGAGAACTTGTAGCCCTTGCGCCAGTCGAACTTCTCGGCGGCGCGGACGAGACCGATCGTTCCTTCCTGGATCAGGTCGAGGAACGGGAGTCCCTGGTTGCGATAGCGCTTCGCGATCGAGACGACGAGGCGGAGGTTCGCCTCGACCATCTCCTGCTTCGCGCGGTGGTCGCCGCGCTCGATGCGCTTCGCCAGCTCGACCTCCTCGGCAGCGGTCAGGAGCTCGACCTTGCCGATGTCCTTGAGGAAGAGCTGGAGCGCGTCGGTCGAGACCTCGCGCACGTCGGAAGCGATGCGCTCCTCTTCCTCCTTCGCCTCCGCGGCCGCCGCGTCGACGATCTCCACCTGGAGCTCCTCGAGCGCTCGGTACACGTCTTCGAGCTGCGCCGGCTCGAGCTCGAGCTCGTCGAGTGCGAGCGCGATCTCCTCGGCGCTGATCCGCCCGGCGGCCTGCGCCGCCTCGATCAGATTCCGCGCCTCCTCCGTCTCCAGGACGTCGGTAGGCGATTCTGCCTCTGTGGCTGTCGCGGCCATGTCCCCCTCCCTCGCGATGCTGCACCATTCCATGCGCGAGGGGTCCCCGCCATAGGCCGTTCGGCTCATATTTCCTTTACTTAGACCTAGTACCGGACAGACGCGCGATCAGGGCCTTTGCGTCTTTCGAATAAGAAGAGCCGGGTTCGTCCGCAGCCGCGAGTCGAAGCTGCGCGACCGCCTTCTTCTGCTCGCCGGCCCAGAGTAGAAGCAGGCCGAGATGGAGGCGAACCACCGACGAGGATGGGAACCGCCCCGTGAGGGGGCCGAGACGGCCGAACGCTTTCGTCGTGTTCGCCTTCGTGAACGCACCGACAGCTGCGGCGGTCTGCGCGACCGGGTCGTTCGGAGCGAGCTTCGCGGCCGCGTCGAACTGACGCTCGGCCGAGACCGGCCGCTGGAGGCTCCACAGCGCGAGGCCGTACACGAGTTTCGCGTGAGCGTCCGGCTGCGCGGCCGCCCGTGCCAGCGCGGCGAGCTCTTGCGCAGCCGCCAGGTTTCCGACCGCTCGCGGGGGCTTGTAGTCGATGAGGAGGTACGGGAGGCCCGGGATCGGGAGGCCCGGATGCAGGAGATCCTCCGCCTTGACCCCGTACGGTGAGTCTGCCCCGACCTTGGCGGTCCGTTGCCAGGCGGCTACGGCGTCCGCGTTTCGGCCTGCCCAGTAGTCGGCCAGACCGAGGTGGAGCAAGACGACGTCGCTCGCCGGGTGCGCCGCCGCGAGACTCCTCAGCGTCGCGAGCCCGTCCTGCTTCCAGGCGACGAAGGCCGAGCCGATCTGCGCCTCCAGGGAGTGGTAGCGGCCGAAGATCGCGGCGGCCTGGGCGACATGCTTGGCGTTGTAGAGCGCCTGCGCGTGGGCGAGCGCCCGTGCCTCGGGGCTTGCGCCGACCCCGAACTCGAGCTCGAGCGGTGGACGGCCGGGACGCGCCGTGGTCACCGCGCCCGGCACTGTCGTCGTCTCACCACGCGTCTGCAGGAGCGTCACTCCGACGACGGCCGCGGCCGCAACGAGCGCCGAGAGCGCGACGATCAGCACAAGGCGCTTGTTTCGGCCACCGAAGAGAGGGGACGCGGCGGTCGCCACGTTTCGAGCGTAGCCCGGAACGGGGTCGCTACATTTCCGAAAGCGATGCCGAACTATCGGGAGCTTCTGCAACAGGTCAAGTCGGAGATCGACGAGGTCGACGTCACCGAGGCACGCGACCTCCTCGCCGCCGACGAGCGACCACTGGTCGTCGACGTGCGCGAGCTCGACGAATGGACCGAGGGGCGGATCCCCGGCGCGATCCACATCCCGCGGGGGAACCTCGAGTCGCGGATCGAGCAGGCTGCGCCCGACCATGCGCAACCGATCCTGCTCTACTGCGCCGCGGGCAACCGTTCCGCCTTTGCGGCGAAGTCGCTCGAGGACCTCGGCTACGAGCAGGTCGTCTCGCTCGCCGGCGGCTACACGGACTGGAAACGCAGCGGCCTCCCGACCGAGCTGCCGCGTACGCTCGACGCGGCGAAGCGACAGCGCTACAGCCGGCATATCCTCATCCCCGAAGTCGGCGAAGAGGGCCAGCTCAAGCTCCTCGATTCGCGCGTGTTGCTGCTCGGCGCCGGCGGCCTGGGCTCGCCTGCTGCGCTCTATCTCGCGGCGGCCGGAGTCGGGCGGATCGGGATCGTCGACGACGACCGCGTCGACGCGTCGAACCTCCAGCGGCAGGTCATGCACTCGACGGCCCGGCTCGGCGAGTGGAAGGCCGAGTCGGCGAAGCGCACGCTCGAGGAGCTCAACCCCGACGTCGAGGTCGTCCCCTATCTCGAGCGCATGACCTCCGAGAACGTCGAGCGGATCCTGGCGGACGGCTGGGACGTGATCGTCGACGGCGCCGACAACTTCCCGACGCGCTACCTGATCAACGACGCCGCCGTCTGGCACAACATCCCGCTCGTCCACGGCTCGATCTACCGCTTCGAGGGCCAGGCGACGGTATTCAAGCCCCATGAGGGCCCGTGCTACCGCTGCCTGTTCCCACAGCCTCCCCCGCCCGAACTGGCACCGAGCTGCGCGGAAGGCGGCGTCCTCGGCGTCCTGCCGGGCATCGTCGGCTCGCTGCAGGCGAGCGAGGCGCTCAAGCTCTGCCTTGGAATCGGCGAATCCCTTGTCGGCCGGCTGCTCCTCTTCGACGCGCTGGCGACCGAGTTCAGCGAGGTCCGGCTCCGCCGCGACCCGAACTGCCCCGTGTGCGGCGACAGCCCCACGATCACCGAGTACATCGACTACGTCGAATTCTGTTCAGGGAGGCCTACACACGCATGAGCCTGATCCGGATCCCACCGATGCTCCGCGGCGAGGTCGGCGGTGCGCGCGAGGTGCCCGCCGAGGGCGAAACCGTGCGCGAGCTGCTCCACGACCTGATGTCGCGCTTCCCCGGCTTGCGGCCGCAGCTCGTGGAGGATGGCGACATCGCGCCGTACGTCAACGTCTACGTCGAGGGCGAGGACGTCCGGACGCTCGACGGGCTCGACACCTCGGTCGAGCACGGCTCGACTGTGATCCTCCTCCCCGCCATGGCCGGTGGGCTCTAGCGTCCGCACGGCCAGCTCCCTTCTCGAGCTCGTAGGCAATACCCCGCTCGTCGAGCTTCGGCGTCTCACGCCGAGGCCGTCGGTGCGGCTGTACGCGAAGCTCGAGGGCCAGAACCCGACCGGCTCGATCAAGGATCGAATCGCTCTCGCGATGATCGAGGCGGCCGAGACGGCAGGCGAGCTCGAGCCGGGCCGCGAACTGCTCGAGCCGACCTCCGGCACCACCGGGATCGCGCTCGCGCTCGTCGCGAAGCTCAAGGGCTACCCGCTCACGTGCGTCCTCCCCGAGAACGCGACCGAGGAGCGGCGGCGGCTGCTGCGCCTGTACGGCGCGCGGATCGTCGAGTCGCCGGGCGAGGAGGGCTCGAACGGCGCCGTTCGGCTCGCGCTCGAGCTCGCCGAGCGGGAGCCGCGCTACTTCATGCCGTTCCAGTACGCGAACGATGCGAACCCGCGCGCCCACTACGAGGGCACCGGCGCTGAGATCGCGGCCGCGCTCGATCGCATCGACGTCCTGGTGGCAGGCCTCGGCACAGGCGGGACGCTGATGGGCGCCGGCGCGCGCCTCCGTGAGAGCTTTCCCGATATCGTCGTCGCCGCCGCAGAACCGCTGCCGGGCGATCCGGTGATGGGGCTCCGCTCGCTCGACGACGGCTACGTCCCGCCGATCCTCGACGTTGCGAAACTCGACCGGAAGCTCCTCGTCTCGAACGAGGACGCGGTCACAGGCGTGCGCGCGCTTCTCGATAGCGAGGGGATCTTCGCGGGCGTCTCGAGCGGCGCCGTCGTTCACGTCGCCCAGCGCCTCGCGGGCGAGCTCGACGAGGGAGTCGTCGTCTGCGTCCTCGCCGACGGCGGCTGGAAGTACCTCTCCGCCGACTTCTGGCAAGGCCACGAGATCGACGAGAGCAAGCTGTGGTGGTAGTGCCGTCACCCGTGCGCGAGGCGCTCGCCGAGCACGCCCGCCGGGAGCTGCCGAACGAGAGCTGCGGCCTGCTCGTGGTGCGCGACCGAGTCGCCGAGCGCTACGAGCCCGGCCGCAACGCCGCCGGTTCGCCGTACCGCTTCGAGTTGGAGGTCGACCCCGATCTCTGGTTCCTCGAGGACGAGGGCTACGAGCTCGCGGTCGTCCATTCGCACGTCTCGGCGCCACCGCGGCCCTCGCGCACCGACGTCGAGAACGTGGGGCTCTGGCAGGGCCGCCCGTACCTCATCTACTCGGTGGCGAGCGACGAGCTCGCCGGCTGGACAATCGCCGAAGGCTCGATCGAGCCGCTTGCCCTCGGCTGATCCCTCGACACACGGACACCAGGTAATCCTTCGGCGGTTAAAGGTCGTCCGGATCGCGAGTCTGCCCGTCATTGGAGCTCGTACCCTTCGCTGGCGCTACTCGATCTCGTCTTCGTCGACGTAGTCCTCGGCCGGGTCGCGGCGCGGCTCTGGGCGCTGCTCGAACGTGACCGCGATCCGTTCGATGCGGTTGCCGTCCACCTCGAGCACGTCGAAACGCATCCCGTCGTAGGAGACGTCGTCGCCCGGCTCCGGCGCCCGGCCGAGCTGTCCGAAGACGAAGCCGGCGACCGTGTGGAAGTCCTCGTCCGGCAACTCGGTTCCGAAACGCTCGTTGAACTCGTCGATCGAGAACATCCCGTCGACGCGGTACGAGTCCTCGCCGATCTGCTCCACCGGCTCCTCGGGTATGTCGAACTCGTCCTCGATCTCGCCGACGATCTCTTCGAGGAGGTCCTCGAGCGTTGCGATTCCGACCATGGCGCCGTACTCGTCGATCACCACGGCGAAGTGCGTGTTGGCGCGGCGGAACTCCTGCAGGAGCGAGGCGAGGTCTTTCGTCTCGGGGACGACGTAAGCGGGTCGGAGCAGCGATTCGAGGTCGAGGCCGCCGAGCCCCCGGTCGTGGATTGCCTTGAAGAGATCCCGCACGTGCAGGACGCCGACGATGTCGTCGAGCGACTCCCGGAAGACCGGGAAGCGCGTGTACGGAGACTCGAGGACCACGGCGAGCGCCTCCTCGGGAGGCATGTCGACGGAAACCGCCGCGATGTCGGGCTTCGCCACCATCACGTCGGCGACGTCCTTATCACCGAAGACGAAGACCTTCTCGATCAGCTCCCGCTCGCCCTCCTCGATCTGCCCCTGCTGCGTGGAGCGGGAGACGAGCATCCGCAGCTCGGCTTCGGAATGCACCTCGCGCTCGGCGCCCGGTGGCTCGAGCCCGAACGAGTGCAGGATCGCGTCGCTCGCCTTCTGCAGCAGCCAGATCGCCGGCCGGAAGACGCCGATGAACCCGCGCACCGGAATCGCGACCCAGAGCGCCGTGCCCTCCGCATGTCCGAGCGCCGCGCCTTTCGGCACGAGCTCGCCGAAGACGACGTGAAAGAAGCTGAGGATCGCGTAGGCGAGGATGATCGCCACGACGGCGGCCATCCAGTGCTTGAACTCGCGGGAAAGTGTGTGCTCGCCGAGCGCACCGATTCCCAGGGAGGTGAGCGTGACGCCGAGCTGCATCGCCGCGATGAAGCGGCCCGGATCGCCGGTGATCCTTAAGACGTCGCGGGCTCCGCGGTTCCCCTGATGCTGGAGCTCGATGATCCGCGTCCGCCGAGCCGTGACGAGGCCGTACTCCGCGGCCACGAAGAACGCGTTGAGCAGAATCAGGGCTGCGACCCCGATCAGCTCGAGAAGGAGTGTCACGCCCTCACCTCGAGGGCGTAGGTACTAGGAGGTTTCTCGTCCAACTCGCCGGCCGCAGTATAGGGCTGCCTCCGGCCACCAAGGTTCAAGCGAACATATGTTCTATATGCTCCATCGATGCGAGCCGAGTACCGCGAGGAGCCGTGCCGCAACGCCCTCAACCGCGTCCGCGGCATGCCGTTCGCCTGGTCGCTCAACCCGTACATGGGCTGTGCCCACCGCTGCACGTTCTGTTACGTCCGCGCCTTCGAGGCGCGCGCCGACAGGCCGTCGGGCGAGCGCTACGGAGCGAGTATCCGGGTCAAGACGAACGTGGCAGAGGTGCTCAGGCGCGAACTCGCCCGCCCGTCATGGCAGCGGGAGGTCGTCGCCGTGGGCGCTGCAACCGATCCGTACCAGCCGGCCGAGGGCCGTTACCGGCTCACCCGCGCCTGCATCGAGGCGTTTGCGGACGCGGCGAGCCCATTCTCGATCATCACGCGCGGCCCGCTCATAGTGCGGGACATCGACGTGCTCGCAGGGGCCGCCCTCCGCGCGCGCGTCTCGGTCACGTTCTCCGTCCCGACGCTCGACCACGAGATCTGGCGTCGCACCGAGCCGGGCACGGCGCCTCCGCGGCAGCGCCTGCGCGCCTTGTCGCGGCTCGTCGAGGCGGGCATCGAGGCCGGCGTCGGGATGGCGCCGATCCTGCCAGGTTTGAGCGACCGGCCTGAGCTGCTCGCCGACGTCGTGCGCGAAGCTCGCGCCGCGGGAGCGACCGGGATCTGGGCGAACCTCCTCTATCTTCGGCCGGGAACGCGGGAGCATTTCCTCGCTGCACTCGAGCGCGACTGGCCCGAGCTCCTCCCCCACTACGAGCGG
>DASSLB010000275.1:0-10786 GCA_035689945.1 Gaiellaceae bacterium
CCCCAGCCGGCGGAGTAGCTCGCAGAGATTCGAGGGCGCGGCGAGCGCGGCTGAGACGCCGCGCTCTGTCGCTCGACCCGAAGTCGCTTAGCCCTCGAACCCGAGTTGGCGCTCGAGCATGCCCTTCGGCATCGCGCCCACTGCCGAGGCCTTCGGCGCGCCGTCCTCGAAGAGCACCATGTTCGGGATCGACTGGATCCCGTAGCGCATCGCCAGATCCTGGTTCTCGTCGATGTTCACCTTCACGAGCTTGAGGTTGTGCTCGTCGGCAATCCGCTCGAGCACGGGCGCAACCGCATGACACGGTCCGCACCATTCGGCCCAGAAGTCGACGAGCACCGGCTCGTCGGCCTGCAGGACCTCGCTCTCGAAGGTGGTGTCGGTGACCTCAGTTGCCATCGTTTCCTTTCGCTATCGCAGTAGAGGAAGCGCTTGTACCCACGCTGCCTGTAGTCAGAACGCCTGAGCCTAGACTTGGCTTCCCGATGACGGAGCCAATCTTCCAGTCTCTGCCGGACAAACCCGACCATCCCGGGCTCGAGCGGGAGATGCTCGCGCGCTGGGACGAGGAGGGCACGTTCGGGAAGCTCCGGGAACAGAATCGCGGCGGCCCGACCTTCTCCTTTATGGACGGGCCGATCACCGCCAACAACCCGGCCGGTGTCCATCACGGGCACGGGCGGACGCTGAAGGACGTCTTCCAGCGCTACAAGGCGCAGCGCGGGCACGAGCTCCGCTACCAGAACGGATTCGACTCGCAGGGTCTGCACGTCGAGGTCGAGGTCGAGAAGTCACTCGGCCTCAATTCGAAGCGCGAGATCGAAAGCTACGGCCTGGCCGAGTTCGCCGAGCGCTGCAAGGAGCGCGTCGCGCATTACGCGAGCGTGATGACGCGGCAGTCGAAGCGCCTCGGCATGTGGATGGACTGGGGCAACGACTACTTCACCTTTTCGGACACGAACATCGAGTACATCTGGCGCTTCCTCGCGGGGTGCCATGCGCGCGGATGGCTCTACAAGGGGCACCGCGCGACGCAGTGGTGTCCCCGCTGCGGCACGTCGCTTTCGAAGCACGAGCAGGCCGGCGAGGAGAATTACGCGGAGCTCGAGCATCCGTCACTCTTTGTCCGCTTCCCTCTGCGCGACCGGCCGGGCGAGTCGCTCGTCATCTGGACTACGACTCCTTGGACGTTGCCCGCGAACGTGGCGGCTGCGGTGAAGCCGGACGCCGAGTACGGCCGGAATGACGTCGGCGAATGGGTCGCCGTTGCGCGCTACCCCGACGACCACTTCGAGGCTCGCATGCGTGGAGAGGAGCTGGTCGGGCTCGAGTACGACGGACCGTTCGACGACCTCCCGGCTCAGGCGGGAGTCGTCCACCGCGTCATTTCGTGGAATGAGGTCACGCTCGACGAGGGAACCGGCATCGTCCACATCGCGCCGGGTGCGGGCGGTGAGGACTTCGAGCTTTCGCGCGTGCATGACCTTCCGGTACTCACGCCGATCGACGAGTCGGGGCGGATGCTGCCGGATTACGGCGAGCTCGCAGGCCTGAGCACGAATGACGTAGTCGTGCCGGTGATCGAATCGCTACGCGAGGGCGGCCGCCTGGTCGAGGCGACGTCGATCGTCCACCGGTATCCGGTTTGCTGGCGTTGCTCGACGCCCCTCGTCTTTCGCGTCGTCGACGACTGGTTCATCTCGGCCGAGGAGATCCGGCCGCCGATGCTCGAAGGCAATGCGAACGTCGAGTGGACGCCGCCGCAATACAAGAAGCGGATGGACGACTGGCTGCGGAACATGGGCGACTGGAACATCTCCCGGCGCCGCTACTTCGGCCTGCCGCTCCCCTTCTACGAGTGCGAGTGCGGGCATCTCAACGTGGTTGGCTCGCGCGCGGAGCTCGAGGGGCGTGCGGTCTCCGGACTCGATGAGCTGCAGGAGCTGCATCGCCCGTGGATCGACGCAGTGCGCATCCGCTGCGAGAGCTGTGATGCCGAGGTCGAGCGGATCCCGGAGGTGGGTGACGCCTGGCTCGACGCGGGCATCGTCCACTTCTCGACCCTTGGCTGGCAGAACCCGGAGTGGATCCCGCACGGCTATGCGACCGGCGCATCGGAGGGAATCTCCGGGGCCGACCTCCCCGACCACGCCTACTGGGAGAAGTGGTTCCCGGCGGACTGGGTCACCGAGATGCGCGAGCAGATCCGGCTCTGGTTTTACTCCCAGTGCTTCATGTCGATCACGCTCGACGGGCGCCAGCCCTACGGACGCGTCCTGACCTACGAGAAGGTCTACGACGAGACCGGGCGCGAGATGCACAAGTCGTGGGGCAACGCGATCGAGCTCGACGACGCGCTCGAGCGGATGGGCGCCGACGTGATGCGCTGGCTTTACTGCAACCAGCCGCCGAGCCAGCCACTCCGCTTCGGCTACGGCATGGCGGAGGAGGTGAAGCGGCGTTTCCTCACCTACTGGAACTGCGTCAAGTTCCTCGTCGACTACGCGAACGTGCGCGGCTTCCGGCCGCCGTGGTCGGAGCTCACCCCTGCTGATCTGTCGGCTCCGCTCGACCGCTGGCTCGTCGAGCGGACGAACGCCTTCGTTCGGTCCGCGGAAGACGGCTACGAGGCGTACGAGACCGTCGCCGTCATGCGCGACTTCGAGGCGTACGTCGACGACCTCTCGAACTGGTACATCCGCCGCTCCCGCCGCCGTTTCTGGGCCGACGACGAGGCGGCGCTGCGGACGCTCTGGTACGCGCTCGTGCAGTCGCTGCGCGTGCTTGCGCCGATCCTCCCCTTCGTCACCGACCACCTGTGGCGCGTTCTCGTCCTCGACGGGCCGGAGTCGGTGCATCTCGCCGGCTGGCCCGAGGTCGCAGAACCGGATCGCGCGCTTCTGGACGAGATCGCCGAGGTGCGGCGCGTCGTGGAACTGGGCCGGCAGGCGCGCTCGACCTCCGGCATCAAGCTGCGGCAGCCGCTGCGACGGCTCGTCGTCGAGGGTGCGAGCCTCGACGGGCACGCCGAAGAGGTTGCCGATGAGCTGCGGGTGAAGAACGTCGAGCTCGGTCCGGTCGAGGCAGTCGAGTTGCGCGTGAAGCCGAACCTTCCCGTGCTCGGTCCGAAGCTCGGCAAGGAGCTCGGCGTGGTGGGAAAGGCGCTCGCCGCCGGCGAGTTCGAGGAGCTCCCTGAGGGACGGTTCCGCGTTGCCGGACAGGAGCTAGGGCCCGACGAGGTGCTCGTCGAGAGGGGCGGACGAGAGGGTTGGGCCGTCGCGTCGGCCGACGGCGTCACCGTCGCGCTCGATCTCGGTCTCGACGACGAGCTCCTGCTCGAGGGCGAGGCATACGAGCTCATCCACCGCGTCAACACGCTGCGCAAGGAGCAGGGCTTCGAGCTGACGGACAGGATCGTGCTGACTGCGCCCGAGGCCCAACGCGAGCTCGTCGACCGCCACGGCGAGTGGATCGCGAGCGACGTCCTCGCGACCGAGATCCGCGTCTCGGGCGACGAGCTGAGGCTCGAGAGGAGCTAGGCGGCTTCGCGCTCTGCGCGGCGGAGCTCGACGGGCAGCTTGAAGTTCACGTCCTCGTGAACCGGCGCCTGCTCGCGCACCTCGGCGCCACGCGCCGCGAACCAGGCGCAGACCTCCGCGACGAGCCGCTCGGGCGCGGAAGCACCGGAGGTGAGCCCGACGGTCTCGCACCCGTCCAGCCACCGCTCGTCGATCTCGCGGACATCGTCCACGAGATGAGCCGGGGTTCCGTCGGCGCGAGCGACGTCGACGAGCCGCTGCGAGTTCGAGGAGTTGGACGAGCCGACGACGAGCAGCAGGTCCACCTCGCGCACGAGCTCCTTGGCGGCCCACTGCCGGTTCGAGGTCGCGTAACAGATGTCCTCGCGCGCCGGCCCTTCGATGCGGGGGAAACGGCGGCGCAGCACCGAGACGATCACGTTCGTCTCGTCGACGGAGAGCGTCGTCTGGGTGACATACGCAAGGGGCCGCTCCTGCGGGAGCGAGACACGTTCCGCATCCTCCATGGACTGGACGAGGACGATCGCTTCCGGCGCCTCGCCGAGGGTGCCCTCGACCTCCTCGTGTCCTTCGTGTCCGATGAGAACGACGGCGTAGCCGGCCTCGGCATAGCGCCGCGCCTGCGCGTGCACCTTCGTCACTAGGGGGCAGGTGGCGTCGATCGTCGTCAGCGCCCGTTCCTGCGCCTCCCGGCGCACTGCCGGCGCGATGCCGTGGGCGGAGAACACGACTGTCGCGCCCTCCGGCACCTCCGAGAGCGCGTCGACGAAGACGGCGCCGCGGCTCCGCAGATCGTCGACGACGTGCGAGTTGTGCACGATCTGCTTCCGGACGTAGACCGGTCTTCCGTACAGCGCGAGAGCGCGCTCGACCGTCTCGACCGCCCGTTCGACCCCCGCGCAGTAGCCCCGCGGGGAGGCGAGGAGAAGGCGTTTTACCACTGCACTGCCACCTTAGCCGGGAAGCGTTAGGAGGGCGTGAGAGGAACCGCGCGAGACGATCTTTCCCGCTTGCAAAGATGGGCCGTCCGGCCCATTGTCCGCCTCGCAAACGCGTTCTAGCCTCCCTTTCACTGGGCGATGCGAACCGCGGACGTCTTCGGACGGCTCGCGGGGAGCAATCGGGAGAGCCCGCCGCACCGACCCCCCGAGCGGCGGGCTTTTCCATGTCTGGAGTCGGATTTCGAGTGCCGGGCGGCCCCCGTCTTCGTACAATCTGAGGCGCCCAGTGAGGATCCCGGACAAGCTCCCGACGATTCGCGCGCTCGGCCGCGCCGCCGCGGCAGCAGCGCTTCTGCGTGCGATTCTTCGCCGCGGGAGCGCACGTGAGGAGCGGCGTGCCTTCACCACGCAGGAGCTCCAGAGCGTCAGTCGCGTCGCCGACCAGATGTCGCGGACCGTTGATGTCGAGGGCGTCGCGCGGACGCTGCTCGACGAGCTCGCGGAGCTGTTCGCTGTCGCCTTCGTCGCGCTCACCTTCGTCTCGGACGACGGGCGCGAAGCGACCGGCTATCTCGCGCGTTCGAACGGCGCTGACGTCGACTGGTGGCGCGACGTGCGTCTCGACCTCGAGCGTGAGCCCTCCGGGATCGCGAGCTCGGTCTTCGAAGCTACCGCACTCGCCATCTACGACGTGCAGGGCTCCGGCGTCGTCAGCTCTCGCCTCGCTGCCGCCGCGGGAGCGAAGAGCGCCGCGTTCGTCCCTCTGCTCGTCCAAGAGCGGGTGATCGGCGTGATCTCCGTCGCCACGCTCGACGAGCCACGGGTCTTCACGAACGAGGACCTCGCGGTGATGCAGACGCTCGCCACGGAGGCGGCCTCCGCGTTGGAGCGGCTTCGGGCCGGCGTCGCGCTCGAAGAGGCTCTGAAGCGGAACGAGGAGCAACTGGCGCAGCAGACCGCTCTCCTGCGCGCCGCGCACGTCCTCAGCAGCGAGCTCGATCTGGCCGTCGTCCTGCAGCGGCTCGCCGATCAGCTTGCGGAGCTCCTCGACGCCGACGCGGCGGACTGCTACCTCCTCGACCGCGAGCGCGGGCACTTCCGCTGCGTCGCGGTGCACGGCTTCGACCGTTCGCTCGTGGGCTTCGAGTTTCCCGCGGCCCACGGTCTGGCGGGGGCGGCGGCCCGCGAGGGCCGGCCCCTAATCGACAGCGCCTACGGCGAGATCGCGGCGCCGGTTCCGCATCCGGCGTACGACGGCTTCACCGACGTGATCACCGCTCCGATGTTCTGGAGCGGCGACGTGCTCGGCGTGCTCGGTGTCGGCCGGCGCGAGGGACGCCGGTTCGAGCAGCAGGATGCGAGCGTCCTCGAGGCGTTCGCCGGTCTCGCGGCGCTCGCGCTGCGCAATGCCGAGATGTTCACGCAGCGTGCGCGCCAGGCGCGGATCCAGCGTGGCTTCTACCGGATCGCGTCGGTCCTCGGCCAATCGCTTTCCCGCGCGGCGACGCTCGAGGCCATCGCGCAGGCAGCCGCGGAAGCGTTGGGCGGTAGCTCGGCGGCCGTGCTGGTGCCTTCGAGCGGGAGGCTCGAGGCCGGCGGAACGTACGAGCTTCCGGAGGATTTCGGGAGCATCTTCGAGGGGCGGGCTGCCGAGCAGCAGGGACCGCTCTTCCGAGCAGCCGCCGACGGGCGCATCCTCGTCTCTTCCTCCATCTCGGAGGACGAGCGGTTGCTGCCCGACCTGCGCGCGGCCGCAGCTGCGTACGGCTATCCCTCGTTGATCTCCGTGCCGGTCGACTCGCCCCGCGAGGCGGGGCGGGGTCTCGTCCTCATCTTCTTCGACGAGGAGCGCTCCTTCAGCGACGACGACCTGGAGCTCGCCCGGCACCTCGCCGATGCAACGAGCGGTGCGCTCGAGCGAAGCGAGCTGTTCGAGGCCGAGCGTGGCGCGCGCGCTCTCGCGCAGCAGCTGACGCGCACCGGACGGCTGCTCACGAGCGAGCTCGATCCGGCAGCGGTGCTCGATGAAGTGGTCGAGCAGGCGCCGGCGCTCGTCAACGCCGATGCGGGAGCGTTCCGTCTGCTCGAGGGTGAGGAGTTGGTGGTGACGGCTGCAGGCGGCACCGGAGCAGCGGCCGCGCTCGGCTCTCGCAGTCCGGCGGGTGGCTGGCTCTCCGGCGACGTAGTGCAGTCGGGCGCGCCGGTTGCACTCGCGCAGGCGGGCGACGACCAACGCCTGCGCGGCCTCGACCCGATGCTCCAGGCGGGCCATGCAGCCTTCCTCGGCGTCCCGGTCGGCGGGTCGGAGGGGACGACGCTGGGTGTTCTCGCCGTCTACGCCTCCGTGGCCCGCGAGTGGCGCGAGGAGGAGATCGAGGCACTGCTTGCCGTCGCCGCCAGCACCTCTGCGGCGCTGTCGAACGCCGAGCTCTACCAGCGCGTCGCGCTCGAGCGCGAGCGGTCGGTCGCGATCCTCGCGAACATCGCGGACGGGATCGTCGCTGTCGATCGCGACGGCAAGGTGGTCCTGTGGAACAGCGCTGCGGAGGGAATCACAGGCGTTCCCGCGTCCGTCGCGCTCGGTCGCGCGCCCGTCGACGTCTTGCAGCGGAGCCTCGAAGCGCCTGACGGCGGCGCGCGCGGCGACCGGCTTGTCCCGATCACGCGCGGCTGCGAGGAGGTGTGGCTGTCCGTGACCGAGGCGGTGATGCGCGATCCACTCGGTGCCGTCGCGGGCCGCATCTTCGCCTTCCGCGACATCTCTGGCGACAGGCTCGTCGAGCAGGTCAAGTCCGACTTCGTGAGCACGGTCTCCCACGAGCTGCGCACGCCGCTCACCTCGATCTACGGCTTCGCCGAGACTCTCCTCCGCCAGGACGTCATGTTCGGGGAGGAGGAGCGACAGACGTTCCTCCGCTACATCGCCTCCGAGTCGCAGCGGCTGACGTCGATCGTCGACACGCTCCTGAACGTCGCCCGGCTCGACACCGGCGACCTCCAGGTCAACCTCGCCGAGACAGACGTGCGCGACGTCGTCGGCCAGGTGCTCGAGACGGTCTCCGCAACCGAGGTCAACGGACATCAGTTCGTCGTCGAGCTGCCCGACGAGCCGCTCGCGGCGAGAGCCGACCCCGAGAAGCTGCGCCAGGTCTGCTCGATCCTCCTCGACAACGCTCTCCGCTATTCGCCGGACGGCGGCACGGTGACGGTCGGTGCCGCGCTGCATGACGACAGGGTCGAGGTCAGCGTCGCGGACGAAGGGATCGGCATCCCTCAGGCGGACCAGGAGCAGATCTTCCGCAAGTTCTATCGCGGTGCCGACGCCGAGCTGCGCACAGGTGCGGGCGGGACGGGGCTCGGGCTCTTCATCGCACGCGGCCTCGTGAGCGCTATGGGCGGTCGAATCTGGGTCTCGTCGGAGGAGGGCGAGGGGTCATGTTTCGCTTTCGAGCTCCCCGCAGCGGTTCCGGCTCAAGCTTCGAGGCCCGGCGGACGAGAATGAATAGAGCGATGGATGGGAATACACGGCCGATGCCGGACGGGGGTCAGGTGCGCGTCCTCGTGATCGACGACGAGGCGCCGATCCGCCTACTTTGCCGCGTGAACCTCGAGGCCGAGGGGATCGAGGTGCTCGAGGCCGCGGACGGGAAGAGCGGGCTCGACCTCGCCCGCGCCGAACATCCCGACGTCGTGCTCCTCGATGTGATGATGCCGGGCCTCGATGGCTGGCGGGTCGCCGAGGAGCTGCTCGAGAACGGCGAGACCCGCGGGATCCCGATCATCTTCCTCACCGCGCGTGCCGAGTTCCGCGACCGTGCGCGCGGCCTCGACATCGGCGGCCTCGACTACGTGACGAAGCCCTTCAACCCGCTCGAGCTCGCTCCGCTCGTGCGCGACCTACTCGATCGGATCGACCGCGGCGAGCGCGACGAGCTCCGCGTCGAGAAGCTCGCCGAGCTGCGCACGCTCATCGAATCCGAGTAGCGCCGAGCCGGTGACACCTACACTGACGCACCTCGGGGCGTAGCTCAGCCTGGTTAGAGTGCCCGCTTTGGGAGCGGGAGGTCGGCAGTTCGAATCTGCCCGCCCCGATTCCGCAACTGGAATGCACGCAGCGTCGTTCCCACCGCATGGGGACACGCGAGCAGCGGGCTGGCACGCGCCCGGCGGACATGCGGCCGCTGCCCGACGAGGCGCCGCTCGACGACGAGCGCGCCGGCCGAGAGCCCATGCCGCAGCCCGAACGCGACGAGCCGCGGCTCGTCGATCCCGGGCTTCGCGATCTCTCTTTTCGGGACTGGCGGGCGATCCTCGTCCGCGGGTTCAAGGAGTTCCTGGAGGACAACGGGACGATGCTCGCCTCGGCGCTCGCGTACTCGACGTTCTTCGCGATCCCGTCGGTGCTGCTCGTGGTGGTCGGCGTCTTCACGCTTCTCGCCGGGCCGCAGACGATCTCGGCTCTGATGGGGCACTTCTCGCACGTCATGCCGAGCCAGGCGACGAGCCTCCTTGGCGGGAGCCTGCACCGTCTCGACCAGCATCCGTCGACCAGCCTCGCGATGACCATCGTGGGCGTCGTGCTCGCGGTCTGGTCTACGACCGGCGCCATGACGTCGTACATGACGGCTCTCAACCTGGCGTACGAGCGCAAGGACGGACGTTCCTTCATTCGCAAGCGCCTGATCGCCGTGGAGCTGGTGGCGGTGATCGGCTTCGCATTCCTTCTCGTGGCGGTGCTCCTCATCTTCGGGCCGCCGGTCGAGCGGCTCGTCGCGTCCCATGCCGGCGCTGTCTCGGGTGTGGTCGGGTGGATCTGGTGGATCGCGGAGTGGCCGATCCTCGTCGCCGGGCTCCTCGCCGCGTTTGCAACGCTCCTCTACCTCGGGCCCGACGTCGCGCACCCACGCTGGCGCTTCATCACCCCCGGCTCGGTATTCGCCGCCGTCATCTGGCTCGCGGCCTCCGGTGGCTTTGCCGTCTACACGGCGATGTTCGGCTCCTACAACAAGACCTGGGGATCGCTCGCCGCGGTGATCATCATGCTCACCTGGCTGTGGCTCGCCGCGATCGCGCTGCTGCTGGGGGCCGAGATCAACGCCGAGGCGGAGCGGAGCCGGGAGTTGCGCCAAGGGCAGCCCGCCGAGCGCGAGCTGTTGGCCCCGACGCGCTCGCACCCGGGCTGAAGGCTCCACTCGCCTGCTCGTCGGCGAGGAAGCGCAGCAGGTAGGCGGCGAACGCGCCGAAGAAGACGAGCGCCTCCTCGGCCGCCATCGTCACGCCCGCGATCTGCTGGTCGCCAAGCGGGCTCGGGCCCCAGATTCTCGGCGCGTGGACGTAGAACGGATAGATGGCGCGCGGGATCAGGGCGAGCAGGAGCCCGAGCGGCGACGCGAGCACGAACGCCGCGAACAGGTAGGCGGCCTTCGTGCCGGCCGATCCTTTCCCGTGCACTACCGGCCACCAGACGCAGACGCCTGCGGCGAGATACGTGAAGTGCTCGACATGGAGGAGCGAATGCGGATGGCGGAGCGCCGTGTCGTAGATCCACGGCAGGTGCCACGTGTAATAGACGACGAGCCAGAGTGGCAGCGCGACGAACGGCCTGAAGAGCGGGAAGCCGGAGGCCCGCTCGGCGAGGCGCGGCGGTATCGCGAGCAGCAACAGCGCAGGAGCCCACTCTGCGAGAACGACGTTCTGCAACAGGTGCGCCCAGAGGAACGTGTGGTTCGCGAGCGGCTCGAGCTGGGTGACGAAGGCCGCGAAGACGATGACGACGCCGAGGACCCCGGCGCCGATGCGCGGCCCAGATGTTCGGCTCCCCCGGACTGCGAGTGCGAGTCCTACCGCCAGCGCCGGAGCAAGTCCGACCGCCTCCGCCGAGGGATGCATCTCGCTACCGTACCCAGCGCTCTGCGGGTGTAGCTCAATGGTAGAGCCCTAGCCTTCCAAGCTAGTTATGAGGGTTCGATTCCCTCCACCCGCTCCTCCCGCCAGTCCGTCTCCCGAACGGGCTGGCGGCCTCTCTCGTTCTCTCCTCTGACGACGGCGCGGCGGCCGTGGTCACCGCTGGCTCTGCGAGGTCACCGGTTTCGCGCGGGTTCGACTTGCAGCAGCCCGACGACGGCTTGCAAGGTTGCGCTACTGGAAATGTTCCGGGACGCTGCCGTCGTCCACGACGAGCGTGGCAGCGACGCCACCCTCCTTGCCGTGCTCCTCGTCGTCGTAGACCTCGACGACAGCGACACAGCGCCCGTCGGGAAGCTCGACCGTGTCACCGTCGATGATCGAGTCGCGTTCGTCAGTGAC
>DASSLB010000276.1:0-3328 GCA_035689945.1 Gaiellaceae bacterium
TTGTCGCGGACGGTGAGCGTCTCGTCAGCCACGCGTTTACCTTAGCTCCGCGTCGTTGTTTGCACTTCGACAGGCGCGGAACCCCTAGCTGGAATCCGATTCGAAAAGGAGAAAGCACATGGGGTTCAATTCGCTCAACGATGTCCTGCAGGAGCAGCTCGAGGATCTGTACAGCGCCGAGACGCAGCTCGTCGGCGCGCTGCCGAAGATGGCCCAGGCGGCCAATCACGAGCCGCTTCGCGAGGCCTTCCAGCACCACCTCGAGGAGACGCGTGAGCACGTGAAGCGCGTTGAAGACGCGCTCGGCGAGCTTGGGGTCTCGATGCCGACCGAGGTGTGCAAGGGGATGCAGGGCCTCATCGCCGAGGGCGAGGAGATGATCGAGATGGGTGGCGACCCGATGGCGACCGACGCCGCGCTGATCGCCGCGGCGCAGCGCGTCGAGCACTACGAGATCGCCGCTTACGGCACTGCGAGGCAGCTTGCGAGCGACTGCGGCTTCGACGGCATCAAGGACCTGATGGATCAGACGCTCGACGAGGAGTCCCAGGCCGACAAGCTCCTGACGAAGATCGCCACCGGCGGCATGTTCAAGGCCGGGGTCAACCAGCAGGCGGCGAGCTAGGCGCGAGCTGCCTGCCGAAGATGGCGAGCGCGGAGACCGCTGGGTGCCGAAGAGCGAGCCCGGCCCCAGCGATCCGCGCTCGAAGGGCCGCTCGAGCATGTCGAAGCAAGAGCTCGCACGTGCGATAGCCGGGAGGCAGTAGACCGGCAGTAGCATCGCGGCCGTGGCTGCACCGCCGATCGTCTGGACGCCGAGCGAGGAGCGGATTGCGTCCGCGACGATCACGCGCTACCGCGAGTGGCTCAACGAGAGACGCGGCCTCGCGCTCGAGGGCTACCACGACCTCTGGCAGTGGTCTGTCGACGAGCTCGAGGACTTCTGGGCCTCGATCTGGGAGTTCTTCGACGTGCGAGCGAGCCAGCCGTACGAGCGCGTGCTCACGCGGCGCGAGATGCCCGGCGCTGAGTGGTTCCCCGGCGCGCAGCTCAGCTACGCGGAGCACATCTTTCGCGGTCGCGCCGACACGGACGTCGCGATTTGCCACGCGTCGGAGCTGCGGCCGCTCGGGGAGTGGACGTGGGGTGAGTTACGGTCGCGTGCGGGCGCGGTCGCCGCGTCCCTTCTCGACGCCGGCGTCGTCGCCGGCGACCGCGTCGCGGCCTACCTACCGAACATCCCGGAGACGATCGCCGCTTTTCTCGGCTGCGCGAGCATCGGCGCGACCTGGTCGAGCTGCGCGCCCGAGTTCGGCGTCCGCAGCGTCGTCGATCGCTTCGCGCAGATCGAGCCGAAGGTGCTCCTCGCCGTCGACGGCTACCGCTACGGAGGCAAGGACTTCGACCGGAGCGATGCGATTGCGGCGCTGCAGCAGGAGCTCCCGACGGTCCAGCAGACGTTCGTGCTCCCGTACCTCGCCGGCGGCGAGTGGGAGCTGCCGCCCGCCGAGCTCGAGTTCGCCCCGCTCGGATTCGACCACCCCCTCTGGGTGCTCTACAGCTCGGGGACGACCGGCCTGCCGAAGCCGATCGTGCACAGCCAGGGTGGCATCCTCCTCGAGCACCTGAAGAAGCTCCGCCTCCATCTCGACGCGCGCGCGGGTGACCGGATCTTCTGGTTCACGACGACGGGCTGGATGATGTGGAACTTCCTCGTCGGCGCTCTGCTCTCGGAGGCCTCGATCGTCCTCTTCGACGGGAATCCGGCCCATCCCGACCTCGGCACGCTCTGGGATCTCGCGGACGCAGCCGGCATCACGTGCTTCGGCACGAGCGCCGGGTACGTCGCCGCCTGCCAGAAGGCGGGGTTGAAACCACGCTCGGGGCGTGACCTTTCGCGCCTCGCAAGCGTCGGCTCGACGGGTTCTCCGCTCGCCCCCGAGGGCTTCGACTGGGTGCGCGAGGAGCTCGGCGAGGACGTCTGGCTCTTCTCCACCTCGGGCGGCACCGACGTCTGCACCGCCTTCGTCGGCGGCGTGCCGACGCTGCCGGTCTACCGAGGCGAGCTGCAAGCCCGCGCGCTTGGCGCGAGCGTCGAAGCCTGGAGCGAGGACGGCCGCCCGCTCGTGAACGAGGTCGGCGAGCTCGTCATCACCGAGCCGATGCCGTCGATGCCTCTCTATCTGTGGGGCGACGCGGACGGGTCGCGCTACCTCGAGAGCTATTTCTCGACGTTCCCCGGTGTCTGGCGGCACGGCGACTGGATCGAAATCACGGACCGCGGCACGGCGATCATCACGGGCCGCTCCGACGCGACGATCAACCGCGGCGGCGTGCGCATGGGCACGAGCGAGCTGTACCGCAGCGTCCTCGCGCTCGACGAGGTCCTCGATGCACTGGTGGTCGACATTCCCGCCGGCGAGGGCAGCCGAATGACGCTGTTCGTCGTGCTGCGCGACGGCTCCACTCTCGACGACGGGCTCGAAGCGGAGATCCGCCGCCGGATCCGCGAGGACTGCTCCCCGCGCCATGTCCCGGACGAGGTGCTCGCGGCCCCCGAGATCCCACGCACGCTCTCGGGGAAGATCCTCGAAGTGCCGGTCAAACGGCTGCTGATGGGCGCCGCCGTCGGTGAGGTGGCAAGCCGCGACTCGCTCGCCAACCCCGAAGCGCTCGACTGGTTCGCTCGCCTCGGGGACTAACTTCCGGGGCCAGAAGGCGTCGAATGCAACGAATGGGTGGCAGTTTGGCCTGCGATGAGATACCGTCCCCGCGTTCGTGAGCGTTCGCGTCGACACACCTGATGCGGTAGGGCTTTCGGTCGATGCGCAGGTCGAACCGGAAGCGGTCAAGGCCCGCGGCTACTGGGAGCTTGTTTGGATTCGCTTCCGCCGCGACAAGATCGCGCTCTTCAGCTTCGGTGTCGTCATCCTGCTCTTCGCCGGTGCGTTCGGTGGTGCTCCGCTCGCAGCCCACCTGCTCGGGCACGGGCCGAACACCATCTTCGACTACGGCACCAACGCGACAACCTTCGTGCCGGTCGGCCCATGGACGCACATCTCGAACGCGCAGCTCGGCGAGAACCCGGCGCACGCCGGCCAGACGCTCCTGATCCTCGGCGCCGACGGACAGCTCGGCCGCGACCTCTTCCTGCGCATCCTCTACGGCGCGCAGGTCTCGCTCGAGGTCGGCGTTTTCGCCACCGTTGGCTCGGTCGTGATCGGCGTCATCATGGGCTTGATGGCCGGCTACTTCCGCGGCTGGATCGACACGGTCATCTCGCGGCTGATCGAGATCGTGATGGTCTTCCCGTATCTCCTCTTCATCA
>DASSLB010000277.1:0-3464 GCA_035689945.1 Gaiellaceae bacterium
GCCATCTTCGTCTTCGAGCACACGGACGAGGACGACGAGGATCCACGGCTCTGGGCGGTCGTCTCCGACCTCGACCTCGTGGCCGCCACGCGGCTCGACCTGGACTCGCTGACCGCGGGCGCAACCGCTGTCACGCCGCTCGTCAGCGTGGCGACCGACTGCGCGATCACGGAGGCCGGCAGCCTGATGGCGCAGTACGGCATCGCTCACCTCGCCGTCACCGACCCAGATACGGAGCGCCCGATCGGTGTCATCTCGACACTCGACATCGCCCGGGCGATCGCGGCCGGCCTCGGCCCCCGAGCGGCCGTCCCCTCCGACTGACGGGTCAGACCTCCAGCAGCCGGCGGGTCTCGGCCGCGATCACGAGCTCCTCGCGCGACGCGACGACCTCGACCCGGAAATCGCCGAGAAAGCCGACTCGCTCGACGATCCGCTCGCGGATCGCCCGCGCGTGCTCTCCGATCCCTCCGGTGAAGGCGAGAGCGTCGATCCCGCCGCAGGCTGCCGCCATCGCCGCCACCGCCGCGGCGACTCGGTGGACGAAGACGTCGAGCGCCAGGGACGAGGCGTCTCGCACGTCGCCGGAGCCGCCGCCGGTGAGACCGGCGAGCCCCGACTCGTGCTCGAGTGCATTCGCGAGCTCATCCTCTGTCAGCAGTCGCTCGCGGAGCAGGTACAGAAGCGCGCCGGGATCGATGGAGCCGGAGCGAGTCGCCATCGGCACGCCCTCCAGCGGAGAGAATCCCATCGTCGTGTCGACCGACCGCCCACCGCGCACCGCCGTCACCGAGCATCCTCCGCCCAGATGGCAGACGACGAGTCGCTCGGCCTCGACCTGTGAGGCGACCCATTGCACGGAGATGCCGTGGAAGCCGTAGCGGTGGACGTCCCACTCCTCGCGCCACCGCTCCGGGATCGCGTAGGTCGAAGCCGCGGGCGGCATCGTCCGGTGGAACGCAGTGTCGAAAACGGCGACCTGCGGGATGTCCGGCAGCGCTTCGCGAGCGCGGCGGATCTCCTCGAGCGCAGGGCGATTGTGGAGCGGCGCGAGCGTGGAGAGCTCCTCGATCGCGCGCTCGACCTCGGCGTCGACGAGTGCCGCACCGACGAAGCGGCGGCCCCCGTGCACGACCCGGTGGCCGACCGCATCGGCCGCAACGAAGCCGTCGACGGCCGTGGATTCGTCATCGTGAACAAGGTGAAGCTTGAGGCTCGTGGAGCCGGCGTTGACCACCAACACGTCCATAGAAGGAGATTCTCGTGACCGAAGACGAGCTGCGGGCGCTCGATGCGCACTGGCGCGCGGCGAACTATCTCTCGGTCGGGCAGATCTACCTGCTCGACAACCCCCTTCTGCGCGAGCCGCTGCGCCCGGAGCACGTCAAGCCGCGCCTGCTCGGCCACTGGGGGACGACACCCGGCCTGAACTTCCTCTACACCCAGCTGAACCGCGCAATCCGAGAGCGCCACCTAGACGCTGTCTTCGTCTGCGGTCCAGGCCACGGCGGCCCGGCGGTCGTCTCGCAGGCATACCTCGAAGGGACGTACAGCGAGCTTTACCCGCACATCACGCGGGACGAGGCTGGGCTGCGCGCGCTCTTCCGCCAGTTCTCCTTCCCTGGCGGGATCCCGAGCCACGCGGCGCCGGAGACGCCCGGCTCGATCCACGAGGGCGGAGAGCTCGGCTACGCGCTCTCGCACGCGTACGGCGCCGCCTTCGACGATCCGGGACTCACGGTCGCCTGCGTCGTCGGCGACGGCGAAGCGGAGACGGGGCCGCTCGCCACGAGCTGGCACTCGAACAAGTTTTCGAACCCCGAGCGGGACGGGCGCGTCCTGCCGATCCTTCACCTCAACGGGTACAAGATCGCGAATCCGACGGTGCTCGCACGGATCCCCGAGGAGGAGCTCGCGTCACTGATGCGCGGCTACGGCTACGAGCCGCTTTTCTACACCGCCGGCTTCGACGCGGAGGACGCCCCTTCGATCCACGGCCGCTTCGCCGAGCTGCTAGACCGCGCCCTCGACAACCGGAGCGCCATGATCGTGTTCCGGACACCCAAGGGCTGGACCGGGCCGGCCGAGGTCGACGGGCTGCCGGTTGAGGGCACGTGGCGGGCGCATCAGGTTCCGCTGGCCGAAGTGCGGACGAACGTCGATCACCTCCACCAGCTCGAGGAGTGGCTGCGCAGCTACAGGCCCGAGGAGCTGTTCGACGACACCGGCGCGGTGCGCGCGGAGGTCTCGGCGGTCGCCCCCGAGGGCGAGCGGCGGATGAGCGCGAACCCGAAGACGAACGGCGGGCTCGTGCTCCGCGATCTCGCGCTGCCCGATTTCCGCGACTTCGCCGTCCCGGTCGAGAAGCCGGGCGCGACAACCGCCGAGGCCACCCGCGTGCTCGGACACTGGCTCGCCGAAGTGGTTAGGGCGAATCCCGACAACTTCCGCATCTTCGGCCCCGACGAGACCGCGTCCAATCGCCTCGATGCCGTCTTCGAGGTGACCGACAAGCAGTGGGACGCGCGCGTCGAGCCGGTGGACGAGCGCCTCGCGCCGAGCGGCCGGGTGGTCGAGATGCTCTCGGAGCACCAGTGCCAGGGCTGGCTGGAGGGCTACCTCCTCACGGGCCGGCACGGGATCTTCAACTGCTACGAGGCCTTCATCCACATCGTCGATTCCATGTTCAACCAGCACGCGAAGTGGCTGAAGGTGACGCGCGGGATCCCGTGGCGGCGGCCGCTCGCCTCGCTCAACTATCTCCTCTCGTCGCACGTCTGGCGGCAGGATCACAACGGCTTCTCGCACCAGGACCCCGGCTTCATCGACCACGTCGTGAACAAGAGGGCCGAGATCATCCGCGTCTACCTGCCGCCCGACGCGAACTGCCTGCTCTCGGTCGCCGACCACTGCCTGCGCAGCCGGCACTACGTCAACGTGATCGTCGCCGGCAAGCAGCCTGCCCTGCAGTTCCTGCCCATGGACGAAGCGATCCTCCACTGCACGCGCGGCATCGGGATCTGGGACTGGGCGTCCAGCGACCACAGCGGAGAGCCGGACGTCGTCCTCGCCTGCTGCGGCGACGTGCCGACGCTCGAGACACTGGCGGCGGCGGCCATTCTCCGCGAGCGGCTCCCCGACCTGAAGGTGCGGGTCGTCAACATCGTCGATCTCATGCGGCTGCAGCCCGAGATCGAGCACCCGCACGGCCTCCCCGACCACGAGTTCGACTCGCTCTTCACGACCGGGCGCCCCGTGGTCTTCGCATACCACGGCTACCCGTGGCTGATCCACCGGCTCACGTACCGGCGCACGAATCACGCGAACTTCCACGTGCGCGGCTACAAGGAGGAAGGCACCACCACGACGCCGTTCGACATGGTCATGCTGAACGACCTCGACCGCTTCCACCTCGTGATCGACGTGATCGACCGGGTGCCGGGCCTCGCCGACCGCGCGGGCCA